>CAIWGR010000519.1 GCA_903912275.1 uncultured delta proteobacterium | reverse complement strand
GTGGCCCGGGCTCCGCAGTGTGAAGCCGTCGGAGAAGCGGTGGGTGCGGTACTCGGGCACGAAGCAGCCTTCGATGACCACATCGTTGGAGCCGGTGGCGCGGAGCCCCATCACCTTCCAGGTCTCTTCGATGCGGTAGTCGCCCTTGGGCACCAGGAAGGTGCGCATGTCGGGCGGCTTGCCGTCGAGACCGGGGACGAAGGCGCCAAGGAAGGCCCAGTCGCAATACTTGGAGCCGCTCGAGAAGCCCCAGCGACCGCTCAGCATGTAGCCGCCCTCTACCCGCTCCACCTTGCCGACCGGCATGTAGGAGGAGGAGATGAGCACCTCGTTGCTGGCGCCCCAGACCTCGTTCTGCGCCCGCTCGTCGAAGAGGGCGAGCTGCCACTGGTGCACGCCGACAACACCGAGCACCCAGGCCGTCGAGGGGCAGTACTGGCCGATGGCCATCTGCACATCGAAGAAGACCTGCGGATCGTGCTCAAAGCCGCCCCAGAGCTTGGGCTGCAGGATGCGGAAGAAGCCGGCCTCGTGGAAGGCCGCGATGTTCTCCTCGGGCAGCTGGCGCACCTCGTTGGCGGCGGAGGCGCGGGCGCGGAGCTCCGGGCCCATGGCGTGGGCGCGGGCAACGAGCTCTTCGTGGGTCGGGATGTAGGCGGCAGGCGCACGGCCCGGAAGGTTGGCGGTTTCCATCTGCATCGCTCCTCAAGGAGAGGGTTCGGGCGGGACTGCCGGCCGAACTAGAACGCGTTCCAATTTTGCTTTAGACACGGTAGCGGTGGCTTCGCAAGGTTGGCTGTCACGCCGCCTGCGTGTCTCGCCGCACGCCTCCACCCCATCGGAAGATCCATGTCTGAGCCAGCCCGTCTGCCACGCGCCATCGACACCTTCGTCAACATCAACATGGGCTCCATGGCGCGGCCCCCCTGGCTGGTGCGTGTTGCAGAAGACTACTTCAGGCGGCCCGACGCCATCTTCAAAGATGTCGAGATGGGCGAGCTCATCGACGACATGGACCGGCTCGGCGTGGAGCGCTCCGTCATCTCCACCTCGGCGCTCGATGTGAACCCCAAGGCGCTCGCCTTTGCGGCGGCCCACCCCGACCGCTTCGTGCTCTCGGTCTCGGTCGATCCCCGCTCCGGCATGCAGGGGGTGCGGGCGCTCGAGGCGCTGGCAAAGAACGAGCCGGTGGTGCTGGCCCGCGTCATCCCCTTCATGGTCGGCGTGCCGCTCGACGACCGCATCTACTACCCCGTCTATGCCAAGTGCAGCGAGATGGGGCTGCCCATTTCGGTCAACACGGGCATCCCGGGGCCGCCGGCGCCGGCCCGCACCCAAGACCCGCTCCTGCTCGACGAGGTCTGCCTCTTCTTCCCCGACCTGACGGTCATCATGGCCCACGGCGCCGACCCCTGGTGGAACGTCGCCATCCGGCTCATGCTCAAGTACCGCAACCTCTACCTCATGACCTCGGCCTTTGCGCCCAAGTACTTCCCGCAGGAGCTTATCACCTTCATGAACACCCGCGGCAAGGAGAAGATCCTCTTCGCCTCGGACCACCCGGTGCTCTCGATGGAGCGGACGGTGAACGAGGCGCGTGAGATGACCAACCTCAAGCCGGGCGTGCTGGAGAAGTTCCTCTACGACAACGCCTGGAAGGTGCTGTTCGAGAAGCGGTTCGGGCCGGCGACGCCGCAGGGTTAGGGGAGCTCTTTGCTGAACTTCACGAGCTGACGAACCCGCTCAAAGAGGCTCCCTTTCGGCTTCGCGTTGTCGGCCATGTAGGAGCGGCGGATCTCGATCATCGCCATTCGCACATACTCCCGGATGAGGGGCTCGTGCCGCCAGACCCGGAAGGCGGTGTAGGGCTCCGACTGGCCGCGGAGCAGCGCATGGAAGGCCGTCTCTTCATCGCGCCCCGCGACGACGAGGAAGGTGTACCACTGGGCGATGCTCTCCAGCGTGTAGGTGGAGCTGTTCTGGAAGCAGTCGGTGTCCCAATCGCTGCTGTCCCGGTCTACGCCTCGGTGGCTGAACAGGTGGGCCAGCTCGTGAAGGTAGACAACGAGGCCGAGCGCGAAGGGACTCACGCCGAGCTCCTCTGCGACCAGCCCGATGCGAACGTAGTAGAGGGTAATGCCATGCTCGACGCTGTAGGTACCGAGCAGGTCCATCTCGCAGTCGCCGAGCCGCTCCAGCAGTTCGCCCTCTTCGATCCAGAGCTGCCGCAGGATTGGCGTCGCAGGGTCGAGCAGGGGCGAATCGGGGAGGCGGAGAGGCTCATCGGACGACCGCTCCATCTCCTGGTGGCGAAGGATGTGGCCGAGCCGCTCGAGGTCGGGATGGCCGCTCAGTTCGATGCGGCGCATGAGGTGGTCCCAACCTTCGCACTCGCTGTCGTCCACCTGCCGGCGCACGAGATCGGCCGAGAAGATGGGCGCAAGGTCGCGACCCTTCACATGCGGGGGCAGGGAGAGGCCCATGTGGCGCGAGAGGAGGTCAACATACTCCTTCTGGAGCTTGCGGCGACTGCTCTTGGGGAGGGCCGGCGGGGTGCCACCGCAGGCGTCGGCGAGCTCGCGGTGGAGCGACCCATACCGGATGGCCAGGAGGTCGTTGAGAGAGAGGGGAGAAGCGGGAGAGGCAGACAAAGGACGACGAATGGACATGATTCTCCGGACACACGAGGGGGTAAAAAATGCGCCGGACGCTGCCCCTCAGACAGCACCTCCGCCACATGCCTCAAGTAGAACCCGAAACCCGACCCGCAAGCAGAATTCGTCATGGCCGATGATAAATACCTTGCCCACATTTATGGGACGAATCTTTGTCCAAACCGACGAAGGAATCATCGATTCGAAGATTTTTATAAACCGAATAAGAACATCTCCGATTTAGAGTAAACGACCTCTTCTCCTCGCCCCGTGCGGCAGACAATTGCGACCTCGAGACGCCGTTGGTAGGCGATCTCCCTCACCCCTTTTGGAGTCGTCATGCGTCGTACGAACCTGACTCTCGGACTCTCGCTCCTGCTCCTGGCGACCGGCTGCAAGAGCAACGGCAGCTGGAGCGTTAGCAAAGAGGGCAGCGGCGCAGACGCCTCATCGGACGGCAGCGGTGAGGGCTCCGGGAGCGGCGAGGCGAGCGGTGAGGGCTCCGGGAGCGGTGAAGACTGCAGCTTCGGTGCCTGCTCCTGGGCACGCCCCTGCGAGGGCTCCGGCTGCCCCACCCTCACCGACCTGCGCCAGGTGGTGCCGGGCCCCGGCCTGCCCGCAGAGATCGTCGACCAGCCCGCCAACAACAACCTCGATGTGGCCCGGTTCAACGGCCGCACCTACCTGGCCTTCCGCACCGCGCCGAGCCACTTCGCCAGCCCCGAGGCGATGCTCTACGTGATGAGCTCCGAAGACGAGACCAACTGGCGGTTCGAGGGGTCGTTTTCCTACGACCGCGATGTGCGCGAGCCCCGCTTCCTCAGCTGGAACGGCCGCCTCTGGTTCTACTTCGCCACGCTCGGCACCAGCGCCGCCGACTTTGTGCCGGGCGACATGTATGTGACCGAGTATCTCGGGCCCGGGAGCTGGACCGAGCCGCAGACCTTCTACGGCGCCGGCTTCATCCCCTGGCGGGCGCGGGTCATCAACGACGTGCCCTACCTCGTGACCTACAAGGGGGGCGCGAACATCTACGATGCCAATGGCGAGCCGCTCGAGGTACACCTGCTCACCACCGACGACGGGGTGAACTGGCGGCCCGTGGTGGAGGGCAAACCGGCGGTGCG
>CAIWGR010000518.1 GCA_903912275.1 uncultured delta proteobacterium | reverse complement strand
GAGACCTCGAGCTTTGCGTTGGTCGTCTTGTCGACCACGCGCGCCCTGCCCTCCACCGAGGAGACCGGGCCGCTGAGACCTCCCTTGTTGCAGCGATTCCGGACGCCGATCTGGCCGTCTTCGCGCTGCGTGTAGGTGGCCTGCGTGGCGGTGCAGCCCTTCTGGAATCGCTGCGGGTAACTGGCAATCTCGAACCAGGTGCCCGTGTATCGGTTGAGGTCGACATGGGCGACCGTCTGTAGGGGCGGCTGCTTCGAGGCGCCTGCGCCACCGCAGGCGGCGAGGAGCGAGGCGAGGAGGAGCGCGGGACGGAGTCTCATGGGCGACCTGTGGCGAGGCGCGGAAGCAAACGGGCGCCGAGCGAAGTTGTAGAGATGATGAGCAACAGCGTCGATGGGTGCGGCACGGTGAGCGGTTTGGATACCACTTCGTGCAGGTTTGCTTTAGGGTCGGGCGATACAGGTGGAGCGGGTCATGGCTGGAGCATTCAAACGGGCGCGGGTGAGATGGTGCGGGCTGGGCCTGGTCTCGGCACTGCTGCTCGCAGTACCTGCTGCAGCCATGCCGCCGGCGCGGGTTGTGACAGACTTCCTCGAGGCGCGGGCGCTGGTGGAGCGGCGGCCTGCGGAGGCCTACCGGCTGGCTGCGACACTGCCGGCGATTGAGGGGGCCGACGAGGTGCGCTGGCAGCTGCGTCACGACGCAGCCCGCGCAGCCGGTCTGGACCGCGAGGCGGTGCAGGCGCTGGAGGCGCTGGAGCGGAGCACGGAGAGCGACGGCGAGCGGTTCGAGGTGCGGCTCGAGCGGGCGGAGCTGCTCGCGAAGCTGGGGCAGCGCGACGCCGCGCAGTCGCTGGTGACCGAGCTGCTGCGAACGCGGGATGAGATCAAAGGGCCATGGCTCGAGCGTCGCGACGAACAGGCGCGACTGCTCCGGCTCGCGCACGACCTGGCGTTGGCGGCCGGGCGGACAGAGGCCGCGCGCGGCTATGCGACGAGCCTGCTGGTGGAGCTCCCCGCGGAGATTCCGACCAAGGCGCCGGGGCTCTCGGTAACGCCGGAGGCGCTGAGCGATGGCCAGCGCTGGCGGCGGGCGGGCAACCAGTTCGACGGCTGGGACTACGACGGTGCCCGCGCGGAGTATGAGCGGGTGAAGGAGCGCCCCGACCGGCACGACGATGCCATCTGGAAGCTGGGCCTCATCGGCCTGCGCAAGCTGCGCGACCGCCCTGCCGAGGCGGAGCAGTACTTCCTCGAGCTGTCGCAGCCCGGCAAACCGCATGCGGCGGAATCGCTCTTTCTGCTCGCCCGCTCCTACATGGTGCAGGAACGGTACGACGAGGCCCGCTCCGCACTCGCGGAGTATGTATTGCGCTACCCGAAGGGCGAAGAGGTGATGCAGGCCGACTACTTCGCCGGCTGGCTCTTCTATGACCACCGCGAGAACGAGCAGGCCATCGTCGGGTTCAACGCCTTCATCGACAAGTATGGCCGCAAGGCGGAGAAGTCCTCCTACGTATACGGCTTCCGCGCCTGGGCCTACATGCGGCTGGGACAGTGGGAGAAGGCCATCGAAAGCTGGGAGACGCTCCTGCCCTTCGGCAACCCGCTGATGGAGGGCAAGGCCTACTACTGGCAGTCCTACGCGCAGGCCAAGCTGGGCAAGAAGGAGCTCGCGATTGCTCGGCTCGACCGTCTCCGCGACCGCTGGCCTCTCACCTACTACGGCATGCTCGGCGAGCAGCTCCGTGCGGAGCTGTCGGGCGGCGATGCGCGGGCCAGCGCGGTCTGGTGGCCGCGCGGCGGCGGCGCAGCCAACGATGCGCCGCGGGTGGATGTCTACGCGGCTGCCTTCGCACGGCTCAAGCCCGAGGAGCGGCGGCACTGGGAGCGGGTGAAGACACTCGCTGCGCTTGGCGAAGGTGCCGCCGCACGATCGGGATTTGCGCCCCTGCGCAAGCGGCTGCTCACCATGGTCCCGCGCGATGAGAAAGAGTCTTGGACCCACGCACTCGACCTGATGGTGGGCGACTACCACCAGATGTGGGAGTCTTCGTGGAACTCGATTGCGGGCTTCCCGGGCATGATTTCGCCTACGGGGCTCCGCTCGGTGATGGCCTACCCGCGCGCCTACCGCGAGGTGGTGGAGGGCGTTGCCTCCGAGTTCGGCCTCTACCCGGGCTTTGTCTACAGCATCATGCGGCAGGAGAGCCGGTTCAACCCTGCGCAAATCTCCGGCACCGACGCGATGGGCGCGCTGCAGATGCAGCCCGAGACGGCCCGCAAGGTGGCGTCGGAGATTGGGGTCACCTTCAACCTTGCGACCTTCCCGCGGCCCGAGGTGGGCTTCCGCTACAGCGGCTTCTACATGCGCAAGCTGGTCGACAACTTCTCGGGCCTCTGGGTGCCCGCAGCGGCCTCCTACAACACCGGGCCGGCGCCCATCGCCCGCTGGTTCCGCAAGAACCCCGATGTGAGCTTCCCCTGGCTCATCGAGGAGTTCGAATACAACGAAGGCCGCGCTTACGGCCGCAAGGTGGTGGAGCACATGCTGCGCTATCTCTACCTCTACGAACCCGACGCCGAGGTGCGCGGCGCAGTGCTCGACAAGATGTTCCCGCTCTCGCGCGATATCGAGATTCCGGAGGATGTTGGATACTAGGCGGAGGCGCGCGAGGTGGCTAACAGAGCGGCCACTTCCTCCTCCCGCCCGACGGTTGCCGCATGAGCGAGTTCACGTTCGAGAAGCCCTTCCAGTTTACCGCCGATGAGACCCGCTATCGCTTCCTCGGCAACGAGGGGGTGACGGTAGAGCAGCTCGGTGAACACACCTTCCT
>CAIWGR010000517.1 GCA_903912275.1 uncultured delta proteobacterium | reverse complement strand
GGTCGTCCTTCGGGCGGCGGCGGCGGTGGTCGTCCTTCGGGCGGCGGCGGCGGCGGCGGCGGTGGTCGTCCTTCGGGCGGCGGCGGCGGTGGCGGTGGTCGGCCTTCGGGCGGCGGCGGCGGTGGCGGTGGTCGTCCTTCGGGCGGCGGCGGCGGCGGTGGCCAGAGCGGTCAGCGGGCTGCCGGCGGCGGCTCCGCGGGCGAATCACGCGGCTCGTCGCGGCCGGGCTTCTTCAGCTCTGCCGGTGCCCCTCGCGGCGGTGGCAACGGCGGCGGCAATGGCGGCAATGGCGGCGGCGGAAACCGCTGACCTGTAGCGGGCCGCGGAACAGTCCTTGAGGCGGCAGCAGCGGAGCGGTAGGCTCCGCGCAGTCGCTCTTCCCCGCTGTGGACCGCATGTCGAGACCTTCCGAAACTACGCCGCAGACGCAGTGGCTGCTGCCTCCGCCCCTCAAGGCCGGTGGCACCATCTATGTCTGCAGCGCAGCCGGGACTGTCTCGGGCGAGAGCCTGAGCGCGGGCATGAAGCAGCTCTCCGAGGCTGGCTTTCTGCTCAGGCACCAGCCTGCGCTGGTCGACAGCGCCGGCTACCTCGCGGGCAGCGACGAGGCCCGCCTCGCCGACCTCCGTGAGGCGATGCTCGCCTCCGATGTCGATGCAATCATCTGCGCGCGCGGCGGCTACGGCACGATGCGGCTCCTCGACCGGCTCCCCTGGGAGGCCTTCGCAGCGCAGCCCAAGTGGCTCGTCGGCTACTCCGACATCACCGCCTTCCATCTTGCTGCGGCAACCCGTGGCATCCAGACGCTCCACGGCCCCATGGTCGCAGGGCTCGAGAAGCATACAACGGGGCTCTCGCGCGAAACCCTCCTTGGGGCCCTCGCAGAGCGGCCCGCTGATTGGAGCGGCCTCCGTACCCGCACCGCCGGAGCCGTCACGGGCCGACTGCTAGGCGGAAACCTCACCATGCTCGCGGCGCTCGCGGGCACCCCCTTCATGCCCTCGCTCCGCGGCGCCATCCTCGTGCTCGAAGAGATCGGCGAGCCGCCCTATCGGCTCGACCGGCTCGTCACCACGCTCCGTCTCTCCGGCGCGCTCGACGGCATCGCCGGCCTCGTGCTGGGCCAGTTCACCCGGTGCGGAACCGAGAGCCCCGCAGAGGTTGCAGCGCGCCTCTTCGACCTCCTCGGATGGGAGGGCATCCCCGCGGTCTGGGGTGCAGCGACCGGACACGACGACCCCAACCTCGCGTGGCGCCACGGCGGTCTCGCCCACCTCGATGCCACCGCAGGCAGCCTCACCATGCTGGCTGAGTCCGGAGAGCCGATTGCAGCGCGTGAGCGGACGATCGCCGTCCCGCCGCCTCTGCCGCTCGGCGCCATCCGGCCCGGACCCGCGGGCATCGAGCCGCTCCGCGGTACACGCCCCTCGAACGGTGTCTTCGGGCTGCTCGACGAGGCCCTCACAACGGGCGTCTGCAGTGCCGCACAGCTCGCAGTCTGGCGGCGCGGAGAGCTCACCCACCGCATCGCGCTCGGCACCACAGCAATCACCGCGGACGGCCTCCGCGAAGCGGTCACGCAAGACACCCGCTTCGACATCGCCTCGGTCACCAAGGCTGTCTGCACAGCGCTGCTCGCCCACCTCGCCGTGGTCGACGGCCGCGTCAGTTTCGAGGACGAGATCCCGCGCGATATCAGCGGCTGCCGCGCAACCTTCGCAGACCTCCTGCGACACGCGAGCGGCCTGCCTGCCTACGAACGGCTCTGGGAGCAGGGCTTCGCCTCGGCCGACGACGCCTGGCGCCACCTTGCCACCGTTCCTGTGCGCCGCGAGCAGCGCGGTCACGGCCTCTACAGCGATGTCGGCTATCTCCTCCTCGGCCGCTGGGTTGAACGGCTGCTCGGCGCGCCACTCGATCAGCTCTTCGATGACCTGATCGCCAAGCCGCTCGCCCTCACCCGCACCGGCTTCCGACCCGTGGGGATTGCGGCCGAGAGCGGCTTCGCAGCCACGGAGTGGTGCGGGTGGCGCAGACGCACCATCCAGGGCGAGGTGCACGACGAGAACGCCTCGCTGCTCGGCGGCGTGACCGGCCATGCTGGCCTCTTCTCAACGGCCTTCGAACTCTCGCGCATCGGACTCGCCGCGATGACGCAGTCACCGCAGCTCCTCACCCTCGAGAACACCGTGCGGATGTGGAACCGGGCCTGGATCGCCAAGGGCGGCTCGCACACGCTCGGCTGGGACACACCTTCAGGACCGCGCTCCTCCGCCGGCACCCGGATGAGCCGTGAGGCCTCTTTCGGCCACCTCGGATTTGCGGGTTCGAGCCTCTGGATCGACGCGGAGCGGGGCGTCGTCGTGGCGCTGCTGACCAACCGCATTCATCCCACGCGCGACAACGCAGGCATCCGTGCGCTGCGGCCTGCGCTGCACGACGCCGTCATGCGTGAACTCGGGTTCTGAGCGAATCTCAGCCGACTCCATGCCGCTTGCAACCCGCGCCCCACTTCGCGCAAAAGAGGGCCACCACGCAAGCCACACGCCTCCTCTCCTCGCAGCGAGTGTACCGAGCATGTCTGCACAGCCACCAACCCGTCCGAACCCCAACCTGCCGCCCATCGAAATGTTCAACCAGCGCAAGCGGGTTGGGCCCATGACGGCGAAGATTCGCTTTGATGCGGCCAGGATGGCGGGCGAGCGCTTCATCATCACCCGCCCGACGCGCCCCGCTGAGGCCTTCCGGGAGGGCGTCTTTGCAGGCATGGTGGCACTGCTGGCGGGCAGCGTGATTGCCTTCCTGTCGGTCTGGGCCACGGGGGCGAGCGGCATGTCGATGCGCGCGCTCATGGGCTTCACCCCCTTCGTCGGGATCGCCTGGTTCATCTACCTGAGCATCGTGCTGGGCGCCGGCAGCCTCGGTGAACTCTGGAGCGGCAAGCCGATGGGCGGCGCCGTCACCATCGCGGTGGCCGGCATCGTGCTCATGTTCGCCGGCCTCAACCCTGTCGAGCTTGCGAACAAGGTACCGCTCGGTCCCAGCGCGGCCTTCAACGCCTTTGCGGTCGCCAACTTTCCGAGCGTCTGGGCGGTGGTCGCCTTCGCACTTGCCGCCGGCTTTGCAGGCGCCCGTACAAAGCACCGCTGGCTGCTCGTTGTGGCCTTCGTGGTAGCCATCGCGGCAGCCCGCAACATCTCGCACGAACGGGTCGGATTCGCCGAAGGCTTGGCACCTGGATTCCCCGAGGCCAAGAGCGTCTTCCGCGGCATCCCCGCGCTCCCCAAGGCGCTGCAAATCCGCATGATTGGCGACATCCTGCTCCTCACCGTCGCACCGCTCACCCTCTTCCGCCGCTCCTCGTAACCCCTGGCTACGCTGCATGTCTGACCTCATTCTCGCCATCGATCAGGGTACCACCGGCACCACCGCCGTGCTGCTGAGCGCACGCCTCGAGGTGCTTGCCACCGCCAATCGGGAGTTCGCCCAAATCTTCCCCCAGCCCGGCTGGGTGGAACATGCGCCGGAGGCCATCTGGGCCAGCGTTGAGGCAGCCGTATCGGCGGCGCTCACAAAGGCTGGGGTCGCAGCGAGCAGCATCGCAGCGATCGGCATCACCAACCAGCGCGAGACGACCGTGCTCTGGGAGCGCGCGACCGGCAAGCCCATTCACAACGCCATCGTCTGGCAGTGCCGCCGGACCCGCGACGCCTGTTTGGCGCTCCGAGAAGCGGGCCATGAGCAGCTCGTCCGCGCGCGCACCGGCCTGGTCCTCGACCCCTACTTCTCGGGCACCAAGGCGGCCTGGATCCTCGACGCGGTGGCTGGCGCGCGCGACGCCGCAGACCGGGGCGAGCTGGCCTTCGGCACCATCGACACCTTCCTCGTCTGGCGGCTCACGGGCGGCGCGGCCCATGTGACCGATGTCTCCAACGCCTCCCGCACCATGCTCATGTCGCTGGCGACCGGCGACTGGGACGACGAGATGCTCCACCTGCTACGCGTCCCCCGCTCCATCCTGCCCCGCATCGGCGCAAGCGCGGAGCGGTACGGCGTCACCCACGGGCTCGGATTCCTGCCCGAGGGCATCCCCATCACGGGTATGGCGGGCGACCAGCAGGCGGCCCTCTTCGGGCAGGCCTGCTTCGAAGTCGGACAGGCCAAGTGCACCTACGGCACCGGCGCCTTCCTGCTGATGAACACCGGCACGCAGCCGGTCTTCTCGGGGCCCGGGCTGATCCCGACCGCCGCCTGGACGCTCGGTGAGGCCCCGATGGTCTATGCGCGCGAGGGCTCGGCCTTCGTCGCAGGCGCCGTGGTGCAGTGGCTCCGCGACAACCTCGGCTTTTTCGTCTCATCGCACGAGATTGAGGCGCTGGCGGCGACCGTCGAGGACTCCGAAGGGGTGGTGATGGTGCCGGCGCTCACAGGGCTCGGGGCACCCCACTGGAACCCCGACGCGCGTGGCCTGCTGTGGGGCGTGACCCGAGGCACCACCAAGGCCCACATCGCGCGGGCTGCGCTTGAGGGGATCGCACACCAGTGCCGCGACATCCTGGCAGCGATGGAGGCCGACCTGCAGGCCCGCCTCTCGCTCCTCCGGGTGGATGGCGGTGCCTCTGCCAACAACCTGCTGATGCAGATCCAGACAGACCTCCTGCAGGTGCCCATCTCCAGGCCGCAGGTCATCGAGACCACCGCGCTCGGCGCGGCACTGCTCGCAGGCCTCGGCGCCGGCCTCTACGCAGACCTCGAGCAGGTGCGCGCCATCTGGCGCGAGGAGCGCAGATTCGTCCCCGCGATGTCGCACGAGCGACGCGAGCAGCATCTGGCGCTCTGGCGCGAAGGGCTCAAGCGGGTCTGAAGCGGCGCAGGCAGGAGACGACAGGGTGACAGCGTCGCCGCAACCGGTCGAATTCATGCGCAATCCTCTCCGTTTGTCGGTTGCCCTTTCACAGGCTTGCAAAGCCCACTATCTTGCCGCCCCTTCTAGACCCTCCCACGGGCGTCCGTGGTCTCCACGCGATGTTGGCGAATCATGACCTTTCGAGCCGAAAACCCCGTCATCGTTCAATCCGACAAGACCATCTTGCTCGAGACCCACTCCCCGAAGTTCGAAGAGGCGCGCGACGCCCTCAGCGGCTTTGCGGAGCTGGTGAAGTCGCCCGAGCACATCCACACCTACCGGGTTACCCCGCTCTCTCTCTGGAACGCCGCCGCGCTCGGCTGGAAGCCCGAGGAGGTGAAGCGACAGCTGCTCGCCCTCTCCAAGTATGAGGTCCCCGGCAACGTCCTCGCCGACGTGGACGACTACATGTCGCGCTACGGTCGGCTGAAGCTCGTGCCCGATGGCGAGCACCTCGCCATCACCTCCGACGACCCGATCATCCTCACCGAAATCTGCATGCACCGGCTCGTCGCCCCCTTCCTGCTCGGCCCCGTCGAGAACGGCCGCGTGCAGGTGAAGATCACCGAACGCGGCTTTGTGAAGCATGCGCTCATCCAGGTCGGCTACCCCGTCGAAGACCTCGCGGGATATGAGCCCGGAACGCCCCTCGAGGTAGACTTGGTCACCACGAGCGGCCGCGGCACCCCGTTCGGCCTCCGGCCCTACCAGATCGAGTCTGTCGACGCCTTCTACGCGGGTGGCTCCGAGCGCGGCGGCTCGGGCGTCGTCTCATTGCCCTGCGGCGCCGGCAAGACCGTCGTCGGCATCGGCGCCATGAGCAAGGTGAAGGCGCAGACCCTCATCCTCACCACCAATGTGACCGCTCTCCGCCAGTGGCGCGACGAGATCCTCGACAAGACCAACCTCAGCCCGGACCAGGTCGGCGAGTACTCGGGCGATCGGAAGGAGATCAAGCCGGTCACCATCACGACCTACCAGATCCTGACGCACCGGAAGAAGAAGACCGACCCCTTCACCCACTTCCATGTCTTCAACGAGAACAACTGGGGCCTCATCCTCTACGACGAGGTCCACCTGCTGCCCGCGCCCGTCTTCCGGGCTGTCGCCAACCTGCAGAGCCGCCGCCGCCTTGGCCTTACCGCAACGCTCGTGCGTGAGGATGGCAAAGAGGACGAGGTCTTCAGCCTCATTGGTCCCAAGAAGTACGACGTGCCCTGGCGCGTCCTCGAAAAGCAGGGCTTCGTCGCCGAGGCGACCTGCGTCGAGATTCGGGTTCCCTTTGGCGATGACGACACCCGTCTCGAGTATGCGCTTGCCGACCAGAAGCGCCGCTACCGCCTCGCCGCGACCAACGCCGCCAAGCTTCGCGTGGTGAGCCACCTCACCCGTGAGCATGCGGCAGACCGGGTGCTCATCATCGGCCAGTATCTCGACCAGCTCCACGATGTGGCGCAGATGCTGGATGCCGCGATCATCACAGGCGAGACACCGCAGCCGGTGCGCGAAGAGCTCTACGGCAAGTTCAAGTCGGGCGAGATCAGCCGCCTGGTGGTGAGCCGCGTTGCCAACTTCGCCGTCGACCTGCCGGACGCCAACGTGGCCATCCAGATCTCCGGCACCTTCGGCTCCCGCCAGGAGGAGGCACAGCGGCTCGGTCGCGTGCTCCGCCCCAAGACCAACGGCACCAACTCGGCGCGGTTCTACTCGGTCGTCACGCAGGACTCGAGCGAGCAGGACTTCTCTACCCGTCGCCAACTCTTCCTCACGGAGCAGGGCTATCGCTACGAAATCGAGAACTTCAAGCTCTGACCTTCGGGCGGCGAGCGAACGGGCGGCAACCGAGTTTGCAGAGAGCTGGCGGCTTCCCGTCGGCGCCATCGCAAAGTTCGGCGCCTATGCGAGCGGTCTGCAAGAGAGCTCCGAGCGGGCCAACCTCGTCGGCATACTCGACGGCGACCGGTTCGCCGAAGAGCTGCTGCTCGACTCGCTCCGCGCCCTTCCCCTCCTCGACCGCGTAGGCGAGAGCGGAAGCATCATCGACGTCGGCAGTGGCGCCGGCCTTCCGGGCATCCCGCTCGCGATTGCGCGCCCCACCTGGAAGATCACCTGTCTCGAACCGCGCCTCAAGCGGGCCCGCTTCCTCACCACCGCCAAGGTGATGGTGGGGCTGCCCCATGTGGAGGTCGTTCAGGGCCGCCTCGAAGAGCAGGAGCGGACCTGGGACGTGGCCTGCTCGCGGGCGGTCTTCGAGCCGATGCTCTGGCTGGAGCTGGCCCTCCCCATCGTCCGCGAGCAGGGCCACCTGCTCTGCTACGCCACAGAACGAAACAAGCCCCTCGGCGCGGAGGCCGAGAGGCTTGGTTGGTCAGAGGTGGCGGAGGTTACCTACCCGGGGCCTGGCGGCGACCGGGTCGTTGTCCTCTACCGCCGCAACTAGAGGTTCGGGCGGACGGTGAGGACCGTCGTGCCGAGCTGCACTGCGAGGAAGGGACCGGTCGCATCCTTGATGGCGTAGACGGTGGCGTTGGCGCCCGAGGTGAGCTCAGGGAGCGTGAAGATCACGTCGGCCGCGAGGTCATTGTTCGTGTCGAGGCCCACGGTGTAGGCGCCGGCAGGGATGTCGAGCGTGCCCGACGAGGTGCCGAAGCTGAGGTCGGTCAGGAGCGTGGTGGCAGCGCCGAGCGAATCGATGTTGAGAACGTCGACCTGCGGGATGGTGTCGGCAACGTGGACAATCTGCACGCGGGCGGAACCGGCCGCGATGGGCGAGGCGTCGTCGTCAAGGCGGATGCCGGCGATCGAGCCGGTGTTGTCGTAGGCGACGAGCGTATAGAAGGCGTCGGCGTCGTAGGCCAGCGAGGGGATGGCGAGGGCGGGCGTGCTCATCATCGGATCAGCGCCAGCGGTGAAGACGTCAAAGCTGTAG
>CAIWGR010000516.1 GCA_903912275.1 uncultured delta proteobacterium | reverse complement strand
CAAGGCAGGGCCCGAGCCGCGACAGCGAGGCCGCAACGGCGCCACTCCCCTCCATCGCCTCCGCGAAGTCCGGCGACGCATCGAGATGGCGACCGCCGCCCCAGTCGCGGAGCACCCATGCGCCGTAGGTTGTCGCAGGCTCAAGTGCGAACCCCGGAACCGGAGCCGCCTGCACCGTGTGAAGCGGCAGGAAGAGGTCATCCCGCACCGCAATCTGGCTCTCGATCGGCACCGCCGGACCGCAGCCGGCCGCGTCGAGCCGCATCAGCCGCAGCGGCGACCCAGCCGACATCGTTTCAAGCGCCGACGGCAGCGTCGCGCCCGACAAACCAGCCGTCAGCGGAAGGTAGATGACAGGCATCGTGGAGAAGCCATGGACGACACCCTCGATGGCGCGCCGGTAGGTCGAGAGCACGCCCACCTTGGCCCGCGGAAAGTCACCCAACTCCACCGTCCCATCGGCCCGCAGCCGCCCATCGCTGGGCCAGGGCATGCGAAAGAACCCGGAGCCCTCCGGCTCAAAGCGCGCCTGCGCGAAGCTCGAATCGCCACCTCCCACATCGCTGCCCGAGGCCTCGCCCGAACCACCCGCATCCGCAGAGCCATTCAACGCAGCGTCCCCGCTCCCCGCGCCATCCGCCGAGCAGGCCTGCAGCAGCAACGCGATGCTCACAACCGACCAGTTTCTCCGTGCCCGCATCGTCCGCTCCGTCTGCATGTTCATGACCTCCGCTGCGGCTAATCGGGCCGCCTCAGGTGGTCAAAGAAGCCCGCCGAATCTTGCGTGAACAATTGGCGGCAACCACCGTCTGCAAAGGGTGCGTCCCGTTGCCAATGCCGCTATGGTCGCCGCAATCCCGACTCTTCCACGCCGTCTTGGAGCTGTATCATGCGTCACCTCGCCTCCTTCGCGCTCTGCCTCGTCTCCCTCGCCTCCCTCACCGGCTGTCATCACCCGCAGCCTGTTTTCGTCCGTGGCACCGATGTGCAGGGCCTCGACGACCCGGCGATGAGCACCAAGCTCGACCGTCGCGACCTCGAGCAGGCGCTCCGCGAGAACATGGACTCCTTCGTCCAGTCCCGCTTCTACAACAACCTCCGCGACGAGAACGGCCAGCCCCCGACCGCCGCGATCATGACCATGGAGAACTGGACCTCGGAGCACATCGAGCCCCAGCTTCAGGCATTGCTCGGCATGGTCGAGACCCAGCTCGTCAACTCGGGCAAGTTCACCGTCGTCTCCGCCGCACTCCGCGACAAGCTCCTCGCCGAGCTCCGCACCCAGCAGGGCAAGGAGTTCGACCAGGCCCGCGCCGTCACCATGGGCCGCCAGCTAGGCGTCGCCTACTTTGTTACCGGCCGCGTCGTAGACAACGCCGAGCGCACCGCCGACGCCCGCCGCGTGCAGTACTTCATGTTCATGCAGGCCCTCGACGTCGCCACCGGAGCGATCGTCTGGCAGAACGAGGCAGCCATCACCAAGGCCCTCGTCCAGCAGTAATCGGGAGCCGACGATGTTTCGACGCCACGCCGCTCCTGCGGCCCCGAGATCGGTCGGCGCAACGGCCCGATCGCTCGTGACGGCTCACCTCGCGCTGCTCCTGCTGGTGCTCGGCGTGTTGCAGGGCTGCTCCGCCGGCTACTCTGGCCGGCTCGACGACGTGCGCCGCTCCATCGCGGCCAGCGACCTCACCGCCGCAGAAGCAAAGCTCTCGACCCTGCTCGACGGCTCCGGTCAGGTGGCAGCAGCGCCCAACGAAGACATGCCGCTCCTCCTCCTTGAGCGGGCAAGCGTCCGACAGGCACTGGGCAACCACGAAGCCGCCATCGCCGACTTCACAGATGCCGACCCCATGCTCGAACTCCTCGACCTTACGCCCGATGGCGCAAGCTCCGCAGCCGAGTACCTCTTCTCCGACGACGCAGGAATCTACAAGCTGCCCGTCTACGAGAAGCTAGAT
>CAIWGR010000515.1 GCA_903912275.1 uncultured delta proteobacterium | reverse complement strand
GCTGTCTGCGCCCTGCAGCGACTGCACGCCCTGCGCCGCAATCGCGTACTCGCGCTGTACCGACACCAACTCCGGGCTGTAGACCTCGAACAGAGGCTGCCCCTTGGCCACGGGCTGCCCGCAGTTGCCGGGGGAAGATTCGCCGCCACCTGCGCGCTCAGCGTGTGCACCGCCTGGATGTCCAACACGGCATCCATGGGGTTCTCGCCAACGCCGTCAAAGCTGATCAGTCCGCGTCGGATGGCAAACGACTTGCCCGCAAACCGAATCGTTCCCTCGGGCAGCGTCACAGTCCCCACCGGCACGATGCTGTCGCCTACGACGGTGACATCGAGCCCGATCTTGTACTCGAGGTCGGCGTAGGTGTGCTCGACGCGGTTGCTTCCGGTGGTCTCCACATGCAGGCGGATGGGCACAGACGCAGCGCCCTTCGACGAGCCCGACGCCTCCGCCAGCAGCGCCGGCGTGCGCTTGCCGACCTGATCCGCCGCAACATCCTCCCCCACAAAGTAGACGCCCGCGCCTGCCGTTGTCGGGCCATACTCCGCCGCATTGGCATACTCGGGAACCGCAATCTTGCTGTCGCGGATCACCGTGCTCGCCGTCCATCCGCTCGCAGCGCGGGTAGCGGCGGCCTCGACCTTCGCGGTGACAAAGATGGCGGTACCCTTCGGCGCCGTGACCAGAAAATTCTTGAGCGCAACCGAGAGCTTCGCAGACGCTGGCTCCAACCCGGCGAGCAGCACCTGACCCGACGCACGAAGCGACGACCCCGACTCCTGCACCGACAGCTGCCGCAGCTCCACCTTGCCCGGTTCAAAGACGACCTCCGCCGTGGCGTTCTCCACCCGTCGGTGAAGCGCAGCCAGTGTCACGCCAAGCCCGGTCACGCTCGCAGCGCCCTCCACCACGGGCGCCGCCATCGAGCCTCCGAGCCGGAGGTCAGCTGTGAGCAAGCCCACGAGGTCACTCGCCTGGCTTCCCAGCAGCGCGTTGCTGGCGAACGAGGCCAGCGGCACCTCCTCTGCGTGAAGCGATGCCGCCATGGGCCATTGGAGCGGGTCTGGCCGCTCGCCCTTCACCAAAAAGTTCATCCATGCGCCGCTCGGCACGTTCCAGGCAACCTCGTAGGCGAGCGGAGAACTCGCCGAGAGCTCCGACGCGGTCTGCTCACCGCAGATAGAACCCGAAACTGCGACCTTCGCCGCGGTGGCCGAGAATTCAACGCCGACATCCGCCTGCCTGGAGTTTTCCGAAGCGAGCCCACGTAAAACGGCCCGGCCGCGCAGGCGGGGAGCGACCAGATTCCCCGTCACATCGAGATAGCCGGAGGCCGTTCCGCTCACCTTGCGCAGCGCCGGAACAACCAGCCCCACGCGCGCGAGAGAGACCGGTTCGAACTGCGCGCGAAGCTCGAGCGGGCGCGTGGCGCGAACCGCGGAGTCGAGCAGTTCCGCCAGCGGCGCCGCGACCGAGCCCTCAACTTCCGCCAGCGGAGCTCCGCCATAGGCAATGCTCGCGGCCAGCGCTGTCGTTCTGTCTGCTTGCAGCAAGAGGGAGCCGTCGACCGCATCCAGCCCCCGCACCATCAGCCCAGCCACATCGCCGTGCGCCTCGAGCACCGGCCGCCCCGCCCGATTGTCCCAGCGGAAGGAGCCTCCTACCGTACCGCTCACAAGGCCCAGAAGATCGCGCAGCGAGCTCGGCAGCAGTGCAACATCGAGCGGCTCAAGCGCGACGTTGAAGTCGCCTTGAGCAGCGGAGAGCATCGCAGGCGCCTGCACCGGATCGCGCAGTGCCGCGCGGAGGTCGATCCCCAGCGCTGTCGAGAGCGTCGCCGCGCGCCGTCCCTGCCAGTCAACCTGGGCGCGCGCCTCCACGCGCGGGCCGCCCGCGCCCGCCGCTACATAGGCAATGCCCGCGGTCGTCGTGATCTCATCGAAGCGCACCGCCACGCCATGCTGCGACACGGTTCCCGCGAGGCCCTCCCCCGTCAACGCGCCTGTCACATCCAGCGCGTCGAGCCGCCCACGAACCGTGCCCTCTCCGCGCAGGCTGCCGGCCACGTCGGTTACGGGCAGGCCCGCAGCGGCCGCGAAGGGTGCGAGCGCCAGCGGCTCCAAACGCCAGTGCGCCTCCATCGGCCGGCGCGCAGACCAGTTCAGGCGACCCGTCGCGGTATCGAGGGTCACGGGCAGATCGCAGCTAGCCGTGAGCCTCGACGCATCGCCCTCCGAAAGCCCAAACGCCGCGCGAACCCGACCCGGCGCGTAGTCCGCCGTGAGCTTCGCACCATAGGGTCCCAGGCCGCGTGCCGAGACGTCGCTCAGGCCGACGGAGAGCCGGCCGGTCGGTGCGCTGATGCTCCCCCCCAGACCCGCCTCAAGCTCCATGAAGCCTGCGAAGTCGCCCACGCGGCTCTCGCCCGCCAGCGCCAACGCGAGCGCGCGCAGGTCGACCCGCTTGGCCGCCAGCCGCCCCACGAGCGCACCCGACTCCGCCCACGAGCCACTCGCCTCCACAACACCCGGTCCCACCGCAAGCTGCAGCGGCGACAGCGTCAGCCCAACCGGCCGTCTCCCCTCCGAGAGCATCACGCTTGCGCGCCCCTCGCCCACGAGCGCAGCCGTGAGCGCCTCGCGTGCAGCCGAGAACTTCTGCAGCCGAACCTCCACCTGCTCCTCCGCGAGCGAAGCGCCGGCAGAGAGCGCCATCGAAAGGCCGCCGCCCGCAGCGCCCGTGATCGACAGGTCGAGCTCACGTCCGACCAGCCGCGCAACGAGCTTCGCCTGACCTTCCCGCAGCCCGCCAACATGTACCTGCTCGGCCTGCAGGACAGCCTCCAGCGGCACCTCGGCCCCCTTCTGCTTCTTGACCGATAGCGCAAACCGTCCCACCTGCCTGTCGCCCGCGGCGAGCCTGTCGCCCCGGAGCGCGAGCGCCAGCGACAGTTCGGGACCGAGCTGATCCCAGAGCTGCTGCGGGCTCCGCTTGGCAAGCTGCGAGAGTTCGTTCAGCGGCAACAGCGCCTCCGTATCCAGCCGAAGTTCTGCGCTACCTGAAAGCCGCCCCACCGCGCGCGGCACCCAGGGCTCCGCGGCGGCGATATCGGGAACCGC
>CAIWGR010000514.1 GCA_903912275.1 uncultured delta proteobacterium | reverse complement strand
TTGCCCGCGCCATCACCACGCTCGACGAGGCCAGCATGGCCGAACTCCTGTCGCTCGCCGAGGCCTGGACCAAGGACAAGGATGCGGTCAGGCCCATGCTCGACCTCGTCCGCGCACTCGTCCGCGACGCCATGGTGCTGCGCGCAGGGCTCCCCGAGCGGAGGCTCCACCTCGACCTCGCACCGCTGATTGACCCTTGGTCTGCGGGCCGTCCGCTGCAGGCCTGGCTCGGCGTCATCGACCAGATTGAACAGGCGGAGCGCGAGCTCCTCGGCAACGTCAACCCGCGCATGGTCGTCGAAAACCTAATGCTGGCACTCCGGCGCGATTCGGTCTAACTGCCGCACCATGGAAGCGATGGAAGCCATTGAATCACTCTCGGAACTCGACCAACCGTTGGGCCGACCCTTCGCCGGCAAGCGGCGCCTCGCAAACATCGTCGACGTAAGGATGCCAGGCACCCACTACCGCTCGTCGGTGGAGGCGGGCGACCTGCCTGTTCGCCCCGGCGAACTGCTCATCATCGAAAACGAGCGCGGAATCTTCGCTGCGCAGGCAGAGGGCTACGCGGAGCGCCGACTTATCCCCGTGCAAGACAGCCGCCGCGCCCTCCGTATCGCCACGGAGCAGGATCGCGCCGACCACGCCGAACAGCCCGGCCTGACCCGCGAAGGCCTCCGTCGCGCCGTCATGCTCGCCCGTAGCAAGCGGGTCGAAATCAAGTTCGTCACGCTCGACTACACCCACGATCGCAGCCGGGTCTATGTCTTCTACGCCAACGACGAGCGCATCGACCTGCGTCACTTCGCCCGCGACCTCGCCAACACGCTGAACTCCCGCGTCGAGCTCCGCCAGGTCGGCCTGCGCGAAGGCGCTGGCATGGTCGGCGGCATCGGCCCCTGCGGCAACGACCTCTGCTGCAGCAGCTTCCTGCGCAGCTTCGAATCCATCAGCATGAAGTACGCCAAGCAGCAGGGCCTGGCGATTCACCAGCAGCGCATCACTGGCATGTGCGGTCGCCTCAAGTGCTGCCTCATCTACGAAGCCGACGCCTACAAAGAGCTGAAGCGCTACGCGCCGAAGAACGGCACGGGCGTGCTCACGCCGCAGGGCCCCGGTGAACTCAAGGAGTTCGACCTCATCTCGCAGCGGGGCCGGGTTCGGCTCGCCGGCGAAGGCTCTGCCTGGTTCGCCGTCGCAGACCTCGTCCTGCTTGGCCGCCAGCTCACGGCCGAAGAAATCGCCGCCGGCACCTCACGCGAGATGCAGGTGCTCAACCGCCGCCGCGCCAGCCGCGGACTCGGCTCGGGGACCAGCGATGGCGCAGGCGGCGAGCGTAGCCGCGCAGCCGATGTGGAGGGCTATCTCTGGTCCGACACCACGAATGCCGGCGCCGAGGAGATGCTCTCCAAGGCCAGCCAGCCCGACCGCGCCCCGCGCGGCGAGGGTGTGCAGCGCCGCGAGGGTCGCCCGCAGGGTCAGGGGCCGGGCAGGCAGCAGGGTGGAGAGCGTCGTGATGGTCGTCCGCCGGCTCAACCCGGCGAACGCCGCGATGGTCGTCCGCAGGGGCAGCCTGGTCAGCCCGGAGAGCGCCGCGATGGTCGTCCGCAAGGGCAGAGCGGTCAGCCTGGCGAACGCCGCGATGGTCGTCCGCAGGGGCAGCCCGGTCAGCCGCGTCCGCCGCGTCCGCCGTTGCCGGAAGGCGCGGCCCGTCCGCCGCGTCCCGAAGGTGGCTCCCGTCCTCCGCTCCCCGAGGGCGCAGCTCGTCCGCCGCGCCCCGAGTCCATCTTCCCCAACCAGCATGCAGAGGGCGATGAGCCGGGCGACGACGCCTCAGACGATCTGCTGAGCGCAGGCGCCGCGGGCTCCGAAGAGATGGCTGCTCGTCGCAAGCGCAGGCGCAGGCGGCGTGGCGGCGGCGGCGGCGGCGGCGGCGGCGGCGGCGAGGGCGGTGCTCCTCCGGCCTCCGGCGGCGGCAGCGAAGGCTAGCCACGCGTGGCGCCCCTCTTCGACACCCATTGTCACCTCGACGAGCACCGCTTCCCCGGCGAGCTCGACCAGGTCATTCTTCGCGCCAAAGAGGCCGGCGTCACCCGCATGACCGCCATCGGCGCGGCCGGCGATCTCGACACCGCGCGCCATGCCATTCGGCTCGCGGAGCAGTACGACTGCATCTTCGCCTCGGTCGGCTTCCACCCCCACGAGGCCTCGCTCGTCACAGACGAGACGCTCGCCGAACTCGCCGCGCTCGCCGAGCACCCCCGCGTCGTCGCCATCGGCGAAGCCGGCCTTGACTACCACTACGACTACAGCCCGCGCGAACAGCAGGCCCGCATCTTCGAGG
>CAIWGR010000513.1 GCA_903912275.1 uncultured delta proteobacterium | reverse complement strand
GTCACAGAGGAGGGCATCGCGGTGGCGCCGAAGGGCCTTCGGATACAACCTTGAGGCACCAGCCCGCGCCGCCCTCCGGGCTCGACCTCCTCTTTGTCTGGCACTTTCACCAGCCCCATTATGCGCTGGAGGGGAGCGACGAGGCGCGCCTTCCGTGGGTTCGGCTGCACGCGACCAAGTCCTACTACGACATGGCCTGGATGCTGTCGCGCCATCCCGCGATTCGCTCCGTCGCGAACTTCTCGGGCGTGTTGCTGGAGCAGCTTGCAGCGCTGATCGGTGGCGCGACCGACCGCTGGGAGCGGCTGTCGTCGACGCCGCCGGAGCTGCTGTCGGACCCGGAGCGGAGCTTCATCGTCCGTCATTTCTTCTCCTGTCACTGGGAGCGCTGCGTGCGTAGCCAGCCGCGCTACGCGGAGCTGCTCGCGCTCCGCGGCGAGAGCTTCGAAGAGGCGGCCGTGTCCCGCTTCAGCCATGCCGATCTGCGCGACCTGCAGCTGCTCTTCAACCTGCAGTGGTTCGGCTTCGGGGCGACCGCCGACTACCCGCTCGTTGCCGCGCTCCGCAGCAAGCAGCGTGGCTTTGACGCTGACGATATCGGGGCGCTGCTCCGGCTTCAGCGCGAGGTTGCCGCTACCGCCGTGGCGATGTGGCGCGAGCTCATCGCGCGCGGGCAGGTGGAGCTGTCGCTCACGCCCCACGGCCATCCCATCCTCCCGCTCCTCATCGACTCCGACGCCGCCCGCATTGCGCTGCCAGAGGCTCCGCTCCCGCACCCGCCCATGCGCGAGCCTGCCGATGCGACGCACCACATCCGTACCGCCCTGGCCTGGGGCGAGCAGCTCTTCGGGGTTCGTGCGGCAGGCATGTGGCCGGCGGAGGGCTCGGTATCGCCTGCCGCCGCAGAGGCCTTCGCCGCAGAGGGGATGCGCTGGATCGCCTCCGACGACGAGGTGCTGCAGCGCTCGGTGCGGCCGGATGGCGCGTGGGAGGAGCAGCGCTGCCGGCCGTGGGCCATCACGACCGAGCGCGGCAGTCTGAACCTCTTCTTCCGCAACCACGAACTGAGCGATCGCATCGGTTTCGCCTACGCCGCAAACCCAGCGGAGGATGCAGCGCGCGACCTCATCGAAGGCGCGCAACGGGTCGCTGCAGCCTCGGGGCTCGCGCGGCCGCTCGTGACCATTATCCTCGACGGCGAGAACGCCTGGGAGAGCTACGAGCAGGACGGCTTCCTCTTCCTCGAGGCGCTCTACGATGCCTTGGCTGCCGCGCCGGGGCTGCAGACTGTCACCGCCTCGGCGTCGCTCGAGAGACACAGCGCAGGCCTGCTCCGAACCCTCCACACAGGCTCCTGGATCTCGGCCTCCTTCCGCATCTGGATCGGGTCTGCTGCCAAGAATCGCGGGTGGGAGCTTCTCATCGCAACCCGCGCAGCCTTCGCCTCCGGCGTGAGCGCGCCGGGCGTCACCGACGCGTCCGCAGCAGCGGCCCGCCGCGCGCTCGATCGGGCAGAAGGCTCTGACTGGTTCTGGTGGTATGGAGACGACTTCGACAGCCAGATGGACGAGGAGTTCGACCAGCTCTTCCGCGGTCATTGCCGCTCGGTCTACACCGCGCTCGGCCTGATTCCGCCGCTCGCGCTCGAGGAGCCCGTGGTCGCGGCGCCGCCGTCAGCGCAACTCCCGAGCCACCGCATCGGGCTTGGTGAGGCGCAGCTCGATGGCCGCGACAGCCACTTCTTCGAGTGGCGCGACTCCTCTGCCATCGACGTCATCCCACGCGGCGCGATGAACCTCGCGTCGCCCGTCTTTAGAACCTTGCGGCTCATGCGTGGCCGGGCCGGCCTCTACCTTCGGCTCGACGGTGAGGCGGCTATCGGCGGAGGCAGCCGCGCGGTGGTCTTGCGTCTCACCGACGACCACGGCGTGGAGTCGAGCCTACGCCTCGCAGAGGGGGCTCAGGAGGCGCACGGTGCCTGGCATCAATGCGTGGAACTGCTGCTCCCGGTCCGCCCGGATGCCGTCCGCGTAGGGCTTTTCCTTGAGGTCGTGGGTGGGGCGATCGTCGTCCAACGCTGGCCGCTGTCAGGGCTGGCCTGGTTCGACCTTCCACGCTCGTCCTGGTTCGTCTGAGCGGCTCAGGGAGCGAAGCTCGAGATGTCGAAGATGACCTCGACCGAAGCGCCGGCCGCGGTCGTGATCTCGCGCACGTGGGTCTTCTTGTCGCCGCAGAGCCCCTCGCCGAACCGCTTCTCCTTGTAGGAGGGGTAGACCTTGCTGAGCCAGTAGTACTCGGACTGCGTTCCGACCATGCGGTCTGCAGCACCGGTGATGATGACGGCCGACGCGCAGGAGAGGCCGTTGCCACCGCCGAAGGTGACGGCGTTCCAGGAGGTGACCGGCCGCGTCGGCGCGATGACGGCCGGAGTCGCCCGGATGGGGGTCACCGGCTTGGCGTTTCCGACGAGCGTTCCGCTGCCTGAGCCATCGCCCGAGCCATCGCCCGAGCCATCGCCGGAACCCTCGGCGAGGCCCGTCTGCCCGAGCTTCTTCACGCCGCCCGACTTTTTCTGCGAGCTGCTCGACTTGGTGTCGTTCAGCCCCTGAATCGTGATGCCATCCGGGAGCAACTCGTCCACCTTCTGCTTGGCATAGTCGGTGGCCCGCTTCTCGTAGTCAGCCGTCGCGATCTTCGCCGTACAGGCGGAGGCGATGAGTCCGATGGAAAGGGTAGAGGCGACGAGCAGGCTGGATGAAGTGCGCATGGTAACTCTCGCGTGGGGTGCGTCGGAACGACTGTGGGGCGGCAGACGCGCCGTTGTTCCGAACATTCAGCCCGGCTGCTGCCTAGGCAGTCAACGCAGCGACGAGGGCCTCGGGGTCTTGTGCCCCATGCAGCGCGCGTCCGCCAATTTTGAAGTGGGGCACGCCCTGGATGCCGAGCTGGCGCGTTCCAGCAGCCTGTGCACGGATGGTCGCGGCCGCGGCAGGCGCGAAGGCTGCTGCCACAGGCGCTGCGTCGATGCCGGCTACCGCGGCGCAGGCGGTGAGCACCGTCTGGCTGCCGATGTCCTCACCACGCTGGAAGTAGGCCGCGTGGATCGCCTCTACGAGGCCCCAACGGAGCTCCGTGGCAACCGAAGCGACGAGGGCGTGGGCGGGGATGGTCTGCGGCGCGATACGGATGAGGTCGAATCGAAGTTCCACGCCGTAGCCCGCTCCGACCGACTGGACCCGGTCGAACATCGACTCAACCTGCGCCAAGCCATACTTCTCGCCAAGGTGCTTGCGGAGGTCCTGGCCCTCGGGCGGCGTGTCGGGCGAGAGCAGGTAGGGCTCGAAGGCAACCGCGCCTTTCGGATGGCCGAGCTGGGTCAATGCAACATGCAGATTATGGAGGCCGATGGCACACCAGGGGCAGGTAAAGTCGTGCCAGACTTGAATGGTCTTCATCGGTCTCTCCGTAGCGCTGGCGGCCGTGCTGCCGGAGCCAGGTTGAGGCGTGGGTTTAGACCCCGCGCCCGAGGAAGGAGCAGCCGCGCGACAGCCCACCAGCGCCACAGAGGCTGCGGCGAGGAGGAAGGAGCGGCGTGGGTGCAGGCCTATGAGCAGCCGCTGGTGCTGCCGCAGGTGTCGCACTTGAGGCAGGTGCCGTTGCGCACGAGCGTAAAGTTACCGCAGCCGCCGCAGGACTCGCCCTCGTAGCCCTTCATGCGGGCCATCTTCGAGGCGCTGAGCTTGGTGACACCGCCATCGGCGGTGGCGCGGGTCTCGACCACCTGCGTAACCACGACCGTCTCCGAGGCGTCGCTGCCGACGGTGGCGAAGGGGTCGGTGGGGGTGCGGGTGAAGCCCTTGCTGGCCGGCGCGCGCGAGGCGGTGGCGCGCGGCGTGGAGTCGTAGTTGTCGCGGTAGGACTCGTAGAGCGCCGCGGACTCCATGTCTTCGGAGTCTTCGCGGGTGCTTGAACCACCGGTCGAAATACTGCCCGAGTAGGCATCCTCAGGAGAGACGTGGGCGAGGTCGTTGCGACCGAGGTAGCTCACGCCGAGCTCGCGGAAGATGTAGTCGATGATGGAGGTGGAGAACTTGATGTTCTCGTTGCCCTCGACCGGGCCGGAGGGGTCGAACCGGGTAAAGACGAAGGCGTCCACAAACTCATCGAGCGGTACGCCGTGCTGCAGGCCGAGCGAGACGGCGATCGCAAAGCAGTTCATGAGGCTGCGGAGCGCGGCGCCCTCGCGGTGCACATCGACGAAGATTTCGCCGAGTGTGCCGTCGGCGTACTCTCCGGTGTGGAGGTAGACCTTGTGGGAGCCGACGGTGGCCTTCTGGATGTAGCCGGTGCGGCGGTTGGGCAGGCGGCGACGGCGCGAGACACGGTCGGCGACCGCGCGGGCGACAATCTGCTCAACGGCCGAAGGAGCCGGCAAGCGGACCTGATCCTCGGCGGGCGAGGCGGCTGCCTCGAGCGCGCTGGCAACCACCTCATCGGCATCGGCGACCGAGTTGAGCGGCTGCGACAGCTTGCTGCCGTCGCGGTAGAGGGCGATGGCCTTGGTCATGAGGCTCCAGCTCTCGCGGTAGATCATCTTCACATCCTCCACCGTGGCGGTGTTGGGCATGTTGATGGTCTTGGAGATGGCGCCGCTGATGAAGGGCTGGGCCGCCGCCATGATGCGGACGTGGCCCATGGGGTCGATGTAGCGCGTGCCGGAGGCGCCGCACTTGGTGGCGCAGTCGAAGACGGGCAGGTGCTCATCCTTGAGGTGAGGAGCGCCCTCGACCGCCATGGTGCCGCAGACGAAGCGGTTGGCAGCGCCGATCTGGTCGCGGGTGAAGCCGAGACGACCAAGCATGTTGAAGCTCGGGTCGGCCATCTCCTTCTCTGAGAAGGAGAGGCTGTTGGTGCAGAAGGCGGTGCCCAGCGTGGCGGGGTTGAAGAGGAACTGGATGTCGAAGGCCCACGGGGCCTGCGCCTCGAGCTTGGCGAGCACCTCGTCGGTGAAGCCCTTGGCGCGGAGCGAATCGTGGTTGATGCCGGGCGCGCCCTTGAAGGTCAGGTTGCCGGTGGCGTGCTTGATGATCTCGTCGATCTGTACGGCGCCGTAGCCGAGCCGCTCGAGGGCAGCGGGCACCGACTGGTTGATGATCTTGAGGTAGCCTCCGCCGGCGAGCTTCTTGAACTTCACGAGGGCGAAGTCGGGCTCGATGCCGGTGGTGTCGCAGTCCATGACGAGACCGATGGTCCCGGTGGGGGCGATGACCGAGACCTGAGCGTTGCGGAAGCCATGCGTCTGACCGGCCTCGAGGGCACTGTCCCAGGCGGTGCGGGCGGCCTCCAGAAGCGGGGCAGGGCAGAGGCGGGCGTCGATACCCATGGGCTTGATGGTCAGTCCCTCATACTCGCTCGGCGCTGCGGCGTAGGCAGCGCGGCGGTGATTGCGAATGACCCGGAGCATCGACTCTGCGTTGCGCACGTAGCCCGGGAAGGGGCCCAACTCGGAGGCCATCTCGGCGGAGGTGGCGTAGGATTCGCCGGTGAGGATGGCGGTGAGGGCGCCGGTCCAGGCGCAGGCCCGCTCGCTGTCGTAGGGGATACCGTTGACCATCAGCAGCGTGCCGATGTTTGCGTAGCCCAGACCCAGCGTCCGGAACTCGTAGGAGAGTTCGGCAATGCGGCGGCTCGGGTACTGCGCCATGAGCACGCTGACCTCGAGGACGACGGTCCAGAGGCGGATGGCGTGGCGGTAAGCCTCGATGTCGAAGCCGGAGGGCGAGTGCAGCTTGGCGAGGTTGATGCTCGCGAGGTTGCAGGCCGTGTCGTCGAGGAACATGTACTCGGAGCAGGGATTGCTCGCGCGGATGGGACCATCGGTGGGGCAGGTGTGCCACTCATTGATGGTCGTGTCGTACTGCAGGCCCGGGTCGGCGCAGGCCCAGGCCGAGTAGGCGATGCGGTCCCAGAGCTCACGGGGGTCGAGCTCGCGCTGAACTTTGCCGTCGGTGCGGCGAACGAGCGGCCAGGTGGAGCCGGGCTCGTCGATGGCCTTGAAGAACCGGTTGGGCACCCGCACAGAGTTGTTCGAGTTCTGACCGCCGACCGTGCGGTAGCCTTCGCCATTCCAGTCGGTGTCGTAGGTCTCGAAGTCCATCTTGGTGAAGCCCTGCTTGGCGAGCTGAAGCACGCGGGCGATCAGGTTCGACGGCGTACCGCCTTCGATGGCAGCACGGAGCGCGGTGGCGAGCTGGCCGTTCTTCTTCGGGTCAAACTTGATGGTGGCGTCGGGCACCGCAGCGCAGGCGTCGAACACACGAAGAAGCGCCTTCTTGATCGACTTGGAGCCGGCCATCAGCGCGGCGACCTTCTGCTCTTCTGTGACCTTCCAGTCGACGAAGGCCTCGACGTCGGGATGGTCGAGGTCGAGGCAGACC
>CAIWGR010000512.1 GCA_903912275.1 uncultured delta proteobacterium | reverse complement strand
TCTGCTCCGCCGCTCCCGACATCTACTCCGTCACCGAGGCTGGCCCTTGGACGATGACCCTCACCTACAATCAGTCGGCGGGTGACCTCGATATGTTCGTGCTCGACGTCCCCAACGACCGTCCGGTCAAGGACTCTTCCGGCAACGACATCGTGAGCCAGGGGACCACTGGTACCGAGGTTCTTAGCTACACCGGCCCCGCATACGTCGCTGTCTACGGCTACAGCAGCGCCAGCGCCGAGTACTCCTTCACCATCGAATAGGGCCTGTGCGCCGCAAGGCGCGCTGATTGCCGCGGCCCTCGACCTCTGGTCTGGGGCCGCTGCCGTTTTGGGCTCCTGCGTGGCGTTGCGTCGGTTAGGGTGCGACGCCGAGCCAGGAGAGGTAGGGCAGGCCGTTGACTCCATCGGCGACGATGCGGCTGCCATCGGCGGAGACAGTCCCTTGGCCGTAGCGATGCCACTCGCCCTCCTCGACCGTGGCGGTCCCAACGGTCGTGGAGAGGCCGCCGAGGATGTAGAGATTGGCCGTTGCGCCGGCCGTCAGTCCGAGGTCGTTCGGCAGCGAGAATCCGAAGCCGTCCGCTGCGACGTCGGTCTCGGGGCCGAAGGCATAGAGCATGGCAGGCGCGTCAGCGCCGAGGAAGCAGAGCCCTTGGGCGGTCGGGTCGACCTTGGCGGCTGAGAGCAGCGGGAGATCGCCCGCTGCATCGGAGAGCAACGAAGGTTGTACGTCGACGGTGAGCCCACCTTCGAGCGAGACCGACTGCGCGGTGCTGTCGTCACAGAATTCGGGGGCGTTCTCAGGCGCACGCAGGCGGAAGAGGCGACCGGTATCGGCGAGGGTGATGTCGCCTTCTGCGGCAGCCAGGTCGACACCGCAGTAGATGGTTGCCAGCGGACGACCGGGCGCAAAGAGACGGAGCGTTGCCGACGCCATACACTGCACCTCGGTGCCCACCGGGATGGTGAAGGTGCCGTCCTGCGCAGTGGTCACGGGGCGGAGGCAGGTGAGGCGGGACGGCTTGCCGCCGCGCACGCAGACCTGGGCCTTGGCGCAGGAAACAGGCGTGCCCGTGTCGTCGAGGACGGTGCCGGCGATGCTGGTTACCCACTTCGACGAGGCGCTGCAGGCGGGGTCACGCGCAGGCCCTGCCGCCGGAGGTGCTGCGGTCGCCGGTTCCGTGCAGGCAGGGGTCTCGCCTGAGCCAGCGAAGGTGATGCACGCGGCCGTGCTGTCGCTGTCGGCGGAGCCGTCGCCGCTGCTGTCTGCCGAGGTGTCAGCATCGTCAGTGGCCGTCTCTTCGGCGCCGCAGGCGGAGAGGAGTAACAGGAGCGAGGGCAGGAGCCGGAGGCTAGGCAACGACGCGATTTCGACCGGCATGTTTGGCCTCATACAGTTTGGTGTCGGCAAGGGTGAGGAGCGCCTCGACCCGCTGCATGCGCGATGCGGCGTCGTCTGCACCGGCGATCTCCTGCAACCCGCTGACACCGATGGAGGTTGTGATGGCGATGCTGGCTCCGGCGTGCAGCACGGGTGCTGCGGCCATGCTGGCCCGGATCCGTTCGCCCACCAAGGCCGCTTCCGCGAGCGTGGTCTGGTCGAGCAGCACAACGAATTCTTCGCCGCCGAAGCGGGCCAGCAGGTCTTCGCTCGTCAGCTCGGCCCCGATCCGCTTCACAGCCTCCACAAGCACGGCGTCGCCGGCCACATGGCCGAAGGTGTCGTTGACCTTCTTGAAGTGGTCGAGATCGAGCATGAGAAGCGCGGACTCACGCTTGTATCGCTCTGCCCGGGCCAGCTCGCGCTCGAGCATGCTCAGGAAGTAGCGCTTGTTGTAGGCGCCCGTGAGCGGGTCTGTGTTGGTGAGGCGGAACATCTCGTCGAAGTAGTGGGCCTCGACATGGTTGGCCCGCGTGAAGCGGAAGACCGAACTGCCAATTTGGATCTGGTCGCCGTCGGAGAGCAACTGCTGAGTGACCTTCTGGCCGTTGATCCTCGTACCGTTTGTGCTGCCCAGATCGTGAAGCATCACGCCGGCCGGATGGGAGAGGATCTCGCAATGGAGCCGCGATGCATCGTCGTCGTCGATGGTGACATCGGCCTGCTCGGAGCGCCCGATGGAGACCTTGCGCTGCGCGAGCAGAAAGCGGCGCCCCATGTCGCGGCCAGACAGACCCAGCAGGCAGGCGTCGAACTTCTGCTCCTGGCCTGGAAGCGTAACGGAGCGGACGAGCGTTATCTGTCTCATCTGTTTGGTGTTCTCGCTCGACACAATGACCTCGCTGACTGGCTCTCTTCCGACTACCACAAGCGTGTCGGCAACCCAAACGGATTGGCGCGAAGTAGCGCTGACGCGACGCAATTTTTGCCCCACGGCCGCGGAGTCCAGAATGAACAAGTGGAGCCAACTCTCTCTCCTGCTTGCCCTCACTGTTGGCCTCTTCGCCTGCACGGATGGTGCGAGCAGCGACGGGTCTGGCAGTGGCTCGGGCGATGGCAGTGGCTCGGGCGGCGGCGACGGGTCTGGCAGCGGCGACGGGTCTGGCAGCGGGGAGGCGGCCTTCGATTTTGGAGCGCCGGGTCCCTTTCGGGTTGGCGTTCGAAGCCTAGCGCTGAGCGATGTCGCCCGGTCGCGCGCATGGACGGTGGAGGTTTGGTATCCAACCGCCGAAGAGGGATCGGCCTCCGACCTGCTCGATTTTGCGACCACGCCCGACGAGCGGGCGTTGCTCGAACGCCTCTATCCTGCCGCCCCAGAGGGATGCGCAACCGGATCGACGCAGGCCATCCGCGATGCTGCGCCCGCAGGGAGCGAGCCGCTGCCGGTCATCTTCTTCTCGCATTGCCACGGCTGTACCCGTTTCGAGCTCTTCACGGTGGCCGAGCAGCTTGCCTCCTACGGCTTCGCGGTGGTTGCGCCCGATCATGCGGGGAACACGCTCTTTGCGCATGAGACGGGGACACCTGCGCCCATCAATGCGGCCTTCCTGAACACGCGGGTAGAGGACATGCTCTTTACTGCGGCCTCTGCCTTTGACGAGGCAGGCATCTTTGCAGCGGCGGGGCTGCATTTGGATGCCGATCGCATCGGGGTGATGGGGCACAGCTTTGGAGCGGCGACCGCGGCCTGGACGGCCGAGCGACTTGCCGGCGTGAAGGCCGTTGCGGCACTCGCCGCGCCCATGGAGAGCCCACTGCTGCCTGGTCCGACGATGGCTGCGCTGCCACAGCCGACGCTCTTTCTGCTCGCACGCGAAGACAACAGCATCACCGAGCTCGGCAACCGCTTCATCCGCAACAACCATGCTGCGGCGGCCACGCCGAGCTGGTTGGTCGAGCTGGCGGACGCCGGCCACTGGAGCCCCTCCGACATCTGCGGACTCATGGCGGACTTTGCTGCGGGGTGTGGCGAAGGTCGGCGCATGACGGGCCGCGCGCCCTTCACCTACGTCGACAACGCAGCCGCTCGCCGTACAACGGCAGCGCTGGTGACGGCCTTCTTCGCCGCGCATGTGAGCGGCGATGCCCGGGGCGCCGCCTACCTCAACGCGGGGCGGTTCGGGCTCGATACAACGCTGTTGAAGCGCTAGTTGAAGCCCGATCCCTTCGGACGCCGCTTGGTCTCTTCGAAGGCCAGCGACTTGAATTGGAAGGGGGGCTTGCTCTCGGTGGTGATGCGGAGCTCCACCAGGCTGAGGTTGGTGGTCCGCATGACGGCGATGAGGCTGTAGTCTGTGGCCCCGTCTTCGATGGAGACAATCTCGTAGAAGCCGTTCTGCCGCCCGAGGAATGCGAAGTTCTCCACCAGCGCAGCGGGCGTGACCTTGCTGGTAACCTCGGCAGAGAAGTTCTTGAGGATTTCGTCCTCGGTGACCTCGCCGCGCTTCTGGTTGAAGACGGCCATGGTCCAGCGGAGCTTGTCGCCCGCCGGCGTGTTGGGGATTTCGAGGACCTCTTCTGCGTACATCGCGTTGTAGGCGTAGTAGCCTGCGACGATAACGCCGAGGAGGACAACGACGCGCGCGATGAGGCCGAAGATGGCCTTCTGCCGCGCCGCCGCGGCGTTCTTGTCGACGGGAATCGCGGGCAGCGCGCCCGTGATGGCAGGGTTGCTTCCTGTGACGCGTGGGTTGCTGCCTGTGACGCGTGGATTGTTGCCCGTGACAGCGGGATTGGCGCCCGTGTTGCCGAGGCTGGTGACCGGCAAAACGCTGCTGGTGACCTTGGGCTGGGTGCCGGTCACGGCCGGCTGCGAGCCGGTCACGGCCGGCGCGTTGCCGGAGAGGGCGGGTGCGGAGCCACTGCGGGGCCCGACGCTCTGGAAGGAGCCCGTGGCGCGGGGGATGGCGCCCGTCACGCCCGTGCGGCGGCCGCCGAGTTTGCCAGCGGGCAGCACCTTGGCGAAGTAGGGGAGGTCGGTGAGGTTGTTCCAGACCTTGCCGCCATCGTTGGAGCCGCTGAGCCCCTCGTGGGAGTCGCGTCTGCTGAGCCAGATTTGCACATCTCCGGCGTCGATGAAGTTGAAGACCATGCCGTCGGTGCCGCGAATCTGCCAGGCGCCTTGGGGCGGAACGACGTCGGACTCGCTGGGCGGCTGAAGCGTGGCGGTGGAGCCGGAGAGGCGCGGGTCGATGGCGACGCGCGGCGCGGAAGCGGAGCTGAGCGCCGGCTGGGATGCGTCGGTCGAGGCCTCGTTTCCGAGACCAGAGATGGCTGCGTAGACCCCGGTCATGGCGCGCGCGGTGCCGGTCATCGCGGGCGATGAGGTGGTCGCAGGCTGGCTGCCGGTGATGGTAGCTTCGGCGTTCGCCGCAGCAGGATAGTTACCGCTGGGTGTGGCCTGCACGACGCGAACCGAGCCGGCGCCATCGGGCGTGACAAAGAACACGGTGGTGCAGGAGCCGCACCGGAGGTTGGCGCCGGCCTCCGGGAGAGAGCCGTCTGCGACGCGACACAGACTTCCACACTTGGGACATTCGACATGCATGGGGCTTCTCTCCAGACACTTCGCGAGCGACAGTCACAGGTGTGCGTGGTTACTCGTCAGCGTGGAGAGTGTCAAAGGCGCGACAGCGGGTCGAGACCTTCGAATCTGGCCTCCCGCCCGTGGTGGCCGCGCCTACAGATGATGTTTTGGAAGTCGGGGTGACAGGATTCGAACCTGCGACTTTCTGCTCCCGAAGCAGACGCGCTACCAGGCTGCGCTACACCCCGATTGGATGCCCCGCGCGAAGCGGAGGGAGACGCCTCTAGACGGAACCGATGGGCCCGTCAACGCCGGAGTGCGGGCCCGCTACTGCGCGTCGGGCTGGCGCGAGGGATGGGCCGCCTCAAAGGCGGGGAGGGCGCCGGCACGGGCCGCTACGGCCGCGAGCGTGGGGTAGTCCTCGAGCGTGACACCAAACCGGACCGAGGCGAAGACCTGCGGCACGAGGCAGATGTCGGCGAGGGTCACTGCATCGCCGACGGCGAAGGTTCCAGCCGTGTCGCGCAGGATGGCCTCGATGCCTCGAAAGCCGGTGTGGATGAAGTGGGCGACCCAGCTGCGACGCGTCTCTTCGACCGCGCCAAAGTCGGTCTCGAGCTTCTTGAGTACGCGGAGGTTTTGCAGCGGCTGAATCGAGGCGTTCACGCACTCAGCGATCTGCCGCGCCTTGGCCCGCCCATAGGCGTCGGCGGGGAGCAGCGGCGGCGTGGGACGGGTCTCGTCGAGGTACTCCAGGATGGGGAGCGACTGTGACAGCACATGCCCGTCGATAAGCAGGCTCGGCACCTCGTGCATGGGGTTCACGGCTGCGTAGTCGGGCTTGTATTGCGCGCCTCCGCCTTCGACGAGGTGGACTGCCCTGTAGTCGTAGTCGATGCCTTTGAGGGCCAGCCCGATGCGGACGCGGTAGGAGGCCGACGAGCGGAAGTAGCTGTAGAGGATGGGGCGGGCGTCGTTCATCGGTCGCTCTTCACAACGGTCTGCGAGATGGTGCCGAAGAGGTTGCGGCCGGCCGTGTCGAACATGGCGATTTCGACGCTGTCGCCGAAGGTCATGTAGGGGGTCTTGGGCGCGCCGTCGGCGAGCGTCTCCAGCGTGCGCCGCTCGACGATGCAGCTGGAGCCTCGGGCAGGGTCTTCGTTCGAGATGGTGCCGCTGCCAATGATGGTACCGGCGGTGAGGGCGCGGGTGCGGCAGATGTGCTCGACGAGTTCGAAGAAGCTGAAGTGCATCTCCGGGCCGGCATTCGGGTCGCCGAAGAGGGTCCCGTTGAGCGTGGTGCGGAGGGGCAGGTGGAGCCTTCCGCCCGACCAGGCGTCGCCGAGTTCGTCGGGGGTGAGTGCCAGGGGCGAGAAGGTGGTGGAGGGTTTGGAGACGAAGAAGCCGAAGCCCTTGGCGAGCTCATCGGGGATGAGGTTGCGCAGGGTGGTGTCGTTGACCAGCATCACGAGCCGCACATAGGGCGCGACCTCGCTGGCCTTGGTGCCGCGCGGGACGTCGCCGAGTATGATGGCGACCTCCGACTCGAAATCGATGCCCGAGGCGTCCGTGGGAAAGGTGATGGGATCGGTGGGGGCGAGGAAGACGCCGCTTCCGCCCTGGTAGACGAGCGGGTCGGTGTTGAGGGTGGGGGGCAGCTCGGCCTTGCGGGCGCGGCGGACCAGCTTCACATGGTGAATGAAGGCGCTGCCGTCGACCCATTCGTAGGCGCGGGGCAGGGGCGAGTGCAGCTCCGACCAGGGGGTCGCGATCGCGTTGGCATCGCCGGCCTCGAGCGCTGCGGCCTTCTCACGCACATGGGGCAGAAGGGCCTCCCAGTGGTCGAGGAGCGCCTGCAGGTTGGGTGCAAGCGCAGCGAGCGAGAGGGCGCTGCTGGCGTCGGAGGAGATGAGCAGGAGCTCGCCGTCGCGGGTTCCGTTCTTGCGGGTTGCGAACTTCATCTTACTTCACCTTGCCGCCAGCGGCGCGCTGCTTGAGGAGGTCAATGGTGGCACCCCAGTCGGGGGTGCTGAAGACGGCGTTTCCGGCCACACAGACCGAGGCGCCCGCAGCGGCGATGCTTGCGATGTTGTCGGTGTTCACGCCGCCGTCGACCTCGATGATGTAGTCGAGGTTGTGGCGCGAGGCATGGTTGGCGAACCACTCCATCTTCCGCAGCGCGGAGGGAATGAAAGACTGGCCGCCGAAGCCCGGATTGACGCTCATGACGAGCACCAGGTCGCAGCTATCGAGCACCCATTCGACCGCCTCGGGCGGCGTGTGCGGGTTGAGCGAAACGCCTGCGAGCACGCCCCGCGCCCGGATGGCCTGCAGCGTCCGATGGAGGTGGGTCGAGGCCTCAACATGGACCGTCACAACCTCGGCGCCGGCGTCGATGAAGCTGTCGATGTAGCGCTCCGGCTCCACGATCATGAGGTGCACATCGAGCGGCACCCGCGCCACCTTCTTGAGCGCCGCGACGACGGGCTGGCCGATGGTGATGTTGGGCACGAAGCGGCCATCCATCACGTCCACATGGAGCCAGTCGGCGCCAGCGGCGGTGACCTTTTCCACATCCTCCCCGAGGCGGGCGAAGTTGGCTGAAAGCAGCGAAGGGGCGATGAGGGTCTGGCCCGGCAGGGGTCTGGCGATCGGCATCTCGGTCTCCGTATGTGCAGCGCGCGTTTCGACTAGCAAAGGCGCCGGAGGCGGGCCACGAAAAACCCGTCGGTGTCGTCGGTGTCGGGGAAGAGGAGGCGGCCCGGGAGCTCCTGTGCGGACTCACCCGGGAGCGGCTCCTCGGCGAACTCGGCGTGGCGGGCGAGGAGGTCGCGGATGACCTCTCGACCCTCTTCGGGTGCCCAGCTGCAGACGGCGTAGACCAGGCGTCCGCCCACCGCGAGGTGGGGCGCCGAGGTCTCGAGCAGGCGGCGCTGGAGGGTGGAGGTTGCGGTGAGGTCTTCGGGCGTGCGCCGCCAGCGTACCTCGGGGTGGCGACCGATGGTGCCGAGTCCGGAGCAGGGGGCGTCGAGCAGGATGAGGTCGAAGGGGCCCGCACTGTCGGCCGGCGGGCCGGCGGTTGCATCGGCCTGCAGGAAGCGGAGGCCTGGCAGGGTGCCGGCGGCCTTGCGCGCGGCATTGAGCTTGTGGGCATGCAGGTCGGTGGCCAGCACCTGCGCCTCGGGGAGGAGTTCGGCGAGGTGGAGCGCCTTGCTGCCGAGGCCGGCGCAGACGTCCCAGATGCGCGCGGCTGCGGGTAGGCCTTCTGCGGCGACGAGCCCAATCCACTGCGCGCCGGCATCCTGCACCGCGACGTCGTCGCCGAGCTGCAGGGCCACCTTGATGGCGCTGCCCGAGCGCATGACGAAGCAGCCCGGCACCGAGCGGTGGGGTTCGATTCCTTCGGCGGCGAAGGTCTCACGGAGCGCGTCGGTGAGGGGCGTGCGGAGCCGGAGATGGGTGGCAGAGCTGCCGTTCCAGGCGGCCATCGCGGCGGCGGCTCCTTCGGGGCCGCGGGCGGCGAGCAGCCGTTCTGCAATCCAGAGGGGAAGCGAACCGGAGGTGGCGAGCGTCGCAGCCGATGAGGCGTCGGGATGTGCGGCGAAGGGGGCGCCGAAGCGGGCAATCTTGCGGAGCACCGCGTTGGTCAGACCGGAGATGCGGCCGAGTCCGATGGCATGCATCTGGGAGACAGCAGCATCGACGACAGCGTGCGCCGCGCCGGGCCGGTTGGGGCGGAGGAGCTCGTAGGTGGCCACGCGGAGGACGGCGCGGGCGAGGGGCGGGACGCTGGCGAGCCCCTGCGTCATCCAGGCCTCGAGGGCCTCGTCGATGGGGGTGAGCCAGGTAACGGTTCCGTAGACGAGCTCGGTGGTGAAGCCGCGGTCGCGGCCTTCGAGGTTCGAGGCGGCGAGCTGGTAGCGGAGGGTGATGGAGCTGAAGGCACCTTCGTCGACCACGCGGGTGACGACGCGGGCGGCGAGGCTGCGCGCCGACTCGGGCGGAGAAGCGGAGGGAGGTGTGGCGTTCAAGAGCGGGGCTCCGGCTGACAGCGGGCAAAGCGGGTCAGAATGACCTCGCAGGAGAGTGCGTGGGCTTCGAAGCGGGCCGCAGCAGCGGCGGCAGCAGCGGCTGCGCTGTGGGCGTCGGGGTGAAGTGCGACGATGCAGCGACGCCCCCGAAAGCGGCTGAGGCCGGCGGCCGCGCCGGCGTCGCGTGCAGCGGCGAGCGCGGGCTGCAGGCCGGGGATGCCGGCGCCGAGCAGGTCGGTGAGCGGGCCGTCCTCGAGGGCGAAGCGGAGCAGGTCGAGGCTGCCGGAACGGAGCCCCTCCGTGACAGCCACGGCGCGCGATGCGAAGGTTGCGGCGGCCTTGCCGATCAGGGTCTTGCCGAGGAATGCGGAGGCCTCAGAAGCAGCCTCGGGCAGCGCGGGCGTCACGATCGCCACCGCCCAGTCGGGCAGGGCGAAGGTGGAAAAGCGGGCCGGTGGATGGGGCCAGAGGACCGTTACGCCGCGCCCCGTCTGCAGCGCAGTTTGTGCGGCGGCCTCGAGCGCGCCCAGCGTGGCGGAGAGCGCTGCCATCCCCGCTTCGTCGGCGACGGGTGCAGCGAGAGAGGCGGGCTGCGGCTCCACTGCCAGAGGGAGCGTCAGGCCGTGGCCCATACCGCAGACAACGGAGGGGCCGAGGCCAACCAGGATGCTTTCGTATGAGGGGGTGGTTTGGGTCAAGCGACCGGCTCGAAGCGCGTTCCCGTCGCGGGGCACCAGCCATTGAGTACCACCTTGGCCGGCATCACCCGCTTGCCCGCCCGCTGCAGTTCCAGGACCTCGAGGACCGTGCCGTCGCCGGCTGCAAGGAAGAGGCCGCTACGCGCATCGGCCGCGACCACCTGACCTGCCTCCAGCGCGTGTGTTCCATCGACCGGCCGCGCGCGGCAGAGCAGCACCAGCTCGCCCTCCACCAGGGCTGCAGCGCCCGGCCAGGGCGTCATGCCGTTGATCCAGTCCGCGACCGAGGAGGCCCGCTGCGCGAAGGGGATGGTGCGGTCGGCGCGGGTCAGCATGCGGGCGTAGGTGGCGCCGCGCGCGGGCTGCGGCGCTGCTGCCGCACTGCCGTCGAGGATGCCGGGCAACAGGTCGCAGAGCAGGTCGGCGCCGAGGGCGGCAAGGCGGTCGTGGAGCTCTCCGGCGGTCTCTGTGTCGCCAATCATGAGCGGGCGCTGTGCGAAGACGGGGCCGGTGTCGAGGCCGCGCTCCATCTGCATGATCGCGACGCCCGTGGTCGCGTCGCCGGCGGCGATACTCCAGGAGATGGGGGCTGCGCCGCGCCACCGTGGGAGCAGGGAGCCGTGGATGTTGACGCAGCCGCGGCGGGGAAGGTCGAGCGTGCGCTGACGGAGGATCTGCCCATAGGCTGCGACAACGAAGAGGTCGGCCTCTTCGGCAGCGAGCAGCGCGTGGACCTCATCGCTCTTGAGCGATTCGGGCTGCTCGAGTCGGAGGCCGAGTTCGAGCGCTGCGGCGGCAACCGGCGGCGGCGTCGGCTGCTTGCCCCGCCCGGCAGCGCGGCTCGGCTGCGAGATAACGAGCGAGACGGTCACATCGGTGCGGGCGGCCAGCATGCGCAGCGCAGGGACCGAGAAGGCTGCCGTGCCCATGAAGACAATCTTTGCGGTCATGTTCAGCCGTTGCGGGGATGCTGGCGATTCTGCGGTCCTTCGAGGCGCTTCTCACCTGCGGCAGCAGCGGCGTTCTCGGCGCGCCGCTCCATCAGCTTGCGGTAGCGCTTGAGCGCCATGGCGCGCTGCAGCGGGCCCATGCGGTCGAGGAAGACCTTGCCGTCGAGGTGGTCGATTTCGTGCTGCAACGCGACAGCGAGGAGACCCGTTGCGGAGATTTCCTGCGGCTCGTTGAAGCGGTTGACGAACTGGACTGTGACCTCGGTGGCCCGGTCGATGTTGTCGTAGAGTCTGGGGAAGGAGAGGCAGCCCTCTTCGCGCCGGCCCTTGCCGCTCGCGGCGACGACCTGCGGGTTGATGAGCTCGATGCGCCGGGCCGGCTCGCCCTCTTCGGCGACGTCCACCAGTGCGACCCGCTTCAGAACCGCGACTTGGTTGGCAGCGAGGCCCACGCCTCGGCTGTGGTACATGGTCTCGGCCATGTCCTCGATGAAGGCATGGAGCTGCTCGTCGAACGCGGTGACGGGTTCGGCGGGCGTGGTGAGCGCAGGATGCGGATAGAGGACGACGTTTCGGAGCGCCATGGCTTGTGCGGGGCGAGAGGTGGAGGGACTAGGGGCACTCGGAGATCGGCAGCATGGTGGTGCCGTCGATGGTGCAGATCCACTGCCCGCGGTCGCAGGCAGGGCGGAAGGAGGTCGTCGCGTCGCAGCAGCGCATGGTCTCTTCGCCGCAGACCGAGTTGGGCACGCAGCAGACGATTCCGGGGTTGAATCGTGAGCAGCTTGGCGTTGGGGTGGGGGCGAAGGAGCTGTTGGTGAAATTGCAGCCGGCGATGGGGGCACAGACGCCGCCGCGGTCGGCGCAGGTATCACCCGTCGGCTGTACTGCGGGCGGGATGCAGCACGTGCCGAGCTCGCCGGTAAAGACACACTGGCTGTTCCCGGCCGGGTAGGAGGTGCCACCCACCGTCTCGCATTCGCCGCCCATGCCGAGGCAGACGCCACCACCCGCCTCACAGAGGCCAGCAAGCGTGGTGTCGGGGGTGGTGTCATCCACGGTTGTGTCGGGGGTGGTGTCATCCACGGTTGTGTCGACGGTGGTGTCATCCACGGTGGTGTCAGCAGTCGTGTCATCAGCCGTGGTGTCGGCGGTGGTGTCGTCTGCCGTGGTGTCGGGGTCGGGCTCGACGGCCGCGCAGGTCCAGCCGCGGGAGGTGCAGGTGCAGGTGAGCGGCCCTGTGGCGTTCAGCGGAAAGTCGCGGGTTGCGCCGAGGCAGTCGCAGTCCGTTCCTGTTGCTGGCGGCAGCGTGAGTTCGCAGGCCGATGCGCCGGTGTCGGCAGGGCCTGTATCGGTCGCGCCGGAGCCGGAGCCCTCTGCATCGCCCGAGCCGGCGGAGGTGTCTTGCCCGCTCCCGGTGCCTGCGTCCGCCGCGCTCGCGCTCTCCTTGGAGGAGGAGCAGGC
>CAIWGR010000511.1 GCA_903912275.1 uncultured delta proteobacterium | reverse complement strand
CCGAGCTCGATGGTACCGGCCTTCTGGCCGAATCCGGTGTTGTTGTCGGCCTCCTTGCCGCGCCGGAAGCGGGCGAAACGCTCAGCGACCCGGCGGGCCTCCTCTGCCTGCACGGCGAGAAGGTCTTGGAAGGAGGCAGGCAGTGCGATGTGGCCCGGCAGCGCGAGCATCACGCGGCCAGCCGCCTCTGCGTCGTGGTCGGCGCGGTGGGCGCTCTCGAGCGCGATGCCCATGAAGGCCGCGATGTCGACCAGTTTGGCCGTCTTGGTCTTCTTGGCGACCTTGAAGGCCTCATGACAGAAGGGGAAGGGGTCGAGGAAGACGGGGAGTTCGATCGAGCGGCCGAGGCGACGGAACTCTCCCTCTACCATGCCCCGGTCGAAGTCGGCGTTGTAGGCGAGGAGCGGCTGGGCGACGAGGCGACGCTCCAAGTCATCCGCGAGGTCGGCGAAGACAGGCTTGCCCACCAGGTCTTCGTCTTTGATGCCGGTGATTCGGGTGATCTCCGGCGGCAGCACGCACTCGGGATGGATGAGGGTCTGAAACCGCTCAACGACCTGCCCGTTGTCGAAGATGACGAGGCCGAACTCGATGATCCGGGCGGAGCGTGGGTCTGTGCCGGTGGTCTCGGTATCGAAGGCTGCGAACCGGCCAGTCTGCCAAGGCTGTGTGAGATCGAACATGGTGAACCGGGGAGTCAGCGACCGAATCGCTCGCGAAGGATGCCCAGCTCCGCCAACGGGCGGCCGGGTCGGAAGAGGAAGGCGATGAAGATCAGGATGGCGCCACCAAGCAGGAGCTTGCTCGGAAGGCCCCAGAGCAACGTGGAGGAGGCGATGCGGGCGCGGGTTGGCTGCTTGGCGTCGTAGAGGACCGGCACCGACTGCCCTGCGGTGAGGGTGAGCGCGGAGGACTGCTCCTCGATGGCGATGACCCGACCGGCGTCCGAGGCCTTGAAGGTGATCGGGCCTCGGTCGGCGGTGACAAAGACGACCGAGGGGTCGAAGCAGGGCTCATCGCGCAGCACGGAGCAGGGCACCTCGGTCAGCGCCGTCACGATGCCTTCGGCATGCTCTACGCGGGTCCAGTAGAAGGTGGTGTGTCCGGCGATGATGCCCGCAACAATCCAGGCAAGCAGCCCAGTGATGGCTGCAAGCCCGGAGGTGAATGTGCGGATTCTCTGAACCATGGCCCGCTACGCGAAGAGGTGAAAGCAGGAGTCTACTACGGTGTCTGTGTCACCGTCTACGGGCAGTGGGTGGCGACGATTTCGGAGCGCCCCTGCGTGACGGGGCGGACCTCCAGCTGGGTCTCGATGCGGGTACGGAGCGCCTCCACGTGAGAGATGATGCCCACCGAGGTGTGTCGGTCCTTCAGCTTCTCGAGCGTCCCGACGGCGACCTCGAGCGAGGCGCTGTCGAGTGTTCCGAAGCCCTCGTCGAGCAGGAGTGTCTCGATGGAGAGGGTCTCGCCACGCTCCGAGGCGAGGCCGAGCGCCAGGGCGAGCGAGCAGAGGAAGGACTCGCCGCCAGAGATGAGGTTGATGCCGCGCGGCGCATCGGCATGGAAGGCGTCGATGAGGTGGAAGTCGAGGGAGTGGGTTCCGTCGGCGTTGAAACTCTGCCGGAAGGAATAGCGGGGGTCGAGGTCGCGGAGCCAAATGTTGGCGGCGCGGATGACCCGCTCAAGGTTGAGCGCCTGGGCGGCTTTGTGGAAGGCGGCGCCATTGCCGGCGCCGATGAGGTCGTAGATGAGCTTCCAGTGTCCGAAGAGGGCCTCTGCCGCAGCGAGCGCGACTTGACGATCGGCCTGCATGGCACGGTTGTGCTCCGCGACCCCGAGTGCGCCGATGAGCTCGGAGGTTGCGGCGAGCGCGTTGCGGATGAGCGACTGCAGGCGGGCTGCCTCGTCGGCGGCCGCGGTGGCGCTGTCGAAGGCGCCGGGCAGAGGGCTGGCGCGATGGGCGGCCACAGCAGCAACTGCCTCTACCAGCGCTTCGCCTGCCGCGCGGAGCTTCTCGTCGGCAGTAGCAAGGCGCTGCGTTGCGTCCGAGAGTTGGGCCGGCGTTCGGAGATCGGCGACAAAGAGATCGAGATGGCGGCCTGCGGAGAGCAGTCCCGCGTCGCGGAGGGCGCGGGCTGTCTCGCCCTTCGCCTTCGCCTCGGCGGCCGTGGCAAGAAGCTGTCCATGAAGGGTCGTCGCGCTGGCCAGTTCGACCTGAAGGGCCGATAGGGTCTCTGCCTCCTTCTTGAGGTTCGCCTCGGCGGTGGCGAGCGCTGCGGCGGCCTCGTTCACCACCAGGCCGGGCGCCCTGCCCGACCAGCGCGACGCGATCTCCCGTTGGGCAGACGCCAGCGCTACTTCTGCAGCCGTGACCTCTGCCGCGGCGGTCGCGGCCGCAACGGTGAGCCCGGAAGCAGCCTCACGGGCGTCAGCGACGGCCGTCGCGGCGATGGCCAGCAGCGCCTGCTGGCTCACGACTTCGGCCGCGGTGGTGGTGGCCTTGTGCAGCTGCTCCTGCACCGCCTTGAGGCGGGCATCGGCGTCGAGTTCAGCAACACGGAGCGCGGGGAGCGGGAGCCAGGCGCAGCTATCTGCGAGCGACTTCTCCGCGGCCGTGCGGGAGGCCGCATAGGCCTCCAGCTCCGCCTTCAGCGCCTCGGGCAGACCGGTGGCGGTCAGGCCAAACTCGGCCGCCCGCGCCGCGAGCGCAGAGGAGGCGACGGAGAGCTGGCGCTCCGCCTCCGTCACCTGGTTCCGACGCTGCGAGAGCGCGCCCACAACCCGGTGCAGGGTTGCCTGCGCCGACGAAAGTTCCGCCTGCCGCTGGTCTCGAACGACGATGCGTTCCTCGCACTCTCGGGCAGCGGCCTCGATCTCATGCACACGGTCGGAGACCGGCGCGGCCGCAAAAGGGTGCTCCGTTGCGCCGCAGAGTGCGCAGGCCTCGCCGGGCTGAAGCAGATGACGGTGCTGCTCAATGCTCGCGAGCTTCTGGAGCAGCCCGTGCTGTCGCTCGCCGTCGGCGACTGCCTGACCGGCGGCATGGTGACGCTCCTCAGCGGCGCCAACCTGCAGGGCCGCAGCCTCCTGCTCCTGCGTGAGTGTAGCTGCCGCGCTCTGCTCCTTCGCGAGGGCCTGCTCGGCCTGCGCCACCTGCTTCACGAGCTCCAGCGACTGCTGCCGCTGGGTGACGACCGGCAGCCCTGCGACCACTGCCTTGAAGGCTGCGGTAGCACGCTCCAACGAGGCGACATCGGCCTCCCGGTTGCGCCAGGCCTCGAAGCTCTCCGCGGCCGTCAGCGCGGCCGTCACCTTCGTATTCTGGAGCCTCTCGGTCGCTTCCGCCTGTGCAAGCTTCTCCGCCGCGACCTTGGCCGTGGCAGAAGCCGCAACTTGCTGCTTCTGGGCTACCCCGAGGGCCTGTGAGGCAGCGGCGCCCGCAGCGTGCACAGCCTGTACCGCGGGGAGCTCCTCGAGCACCCTTTCGTTTGCGGCACGCGCCGTCTCGACCGCTGCCGCTGCCCGCTTCTGGAGCGCGCCGGAGGCATCGGTGCGTTCACGCAGACCGGTGATCTTGGCCTCCAGCTGCTGGGCCTCGCCCAGCTTCTGGTCTGCCTCGGCGAGGCCCTTCTGCACGGCCTCATGGTGAGGGATGAGCGCGGCGGTCGCCGCGTATCGAACCGACCAATCACGCAGCGGCTGGAGTTCCTGATGGCCGGTCTCCGCAACCACCTTCGCTGCCTCCGCGTGGCCGACCGCGAGCTCGCGCAGCGCGAGCTCCTTCCACCAGTTCAACCCGGCCGTCGCGACCGTCTCTTCGGTCGTGAGGCGCGCAGCCTCAGCCTTGTGGACCTCCTGCTGACGGAGGTTCTCGGCGACGGCCTCGTCGCTCCAGGGAGCGGCGCCCTTCATCTCGGTCTTGATGCGCTCTACCTCGGCCTTGGCGGCGCTGTACTGCTCGGAGGCCCGCAACCCAATCTTGCGGAACTCCTGCGTGCCTGTGAGCCCCTCAAGCATGTCTGCGCGCTCATCGGCGTCGGCCGTGAGCAGTGCCGCAAACTGACCCTGCGCGAGCAGCACGCTGCGCCGAAACTGCTGGCTGGTGAGCCCGCCGAGCGCCTCCTCGAAGGGAGCCTTGAACTCCTTCTCTTTGGTGCTCGAGACGCTGAGCCCGCCGCGCTTGTCGGTGAAGTCCGGGTTCAGTTCCACAAGCAGACGGCGGGTATCGGACCACTTTGGCGGATTGCCCTTACGAACCGCCACACGCTCCACCTGCCAGCCGGCCCGGAAGTAGCGGCGCGCGCCGCGGCTGAGGGTGGAGAAGATGAGCTCCGCGGAGGCAGACGAGGCGCCGCGAGAGATGATCTGGCGCGGGTCGTTGAGCTTGAGATCGTTGAGCTCGAGCTGCTTCTTCTTGGCCTGGTCGGTCTCCGAGATGCGCGCCGTTTCGTCGTAGAGCGAGAGCGTGATCGCATCGAGAATGGTGGTCTTGCCGGCGCCCGTGGGGCCGTGGATGAGCAGCGGCGAGCCCTCGTTGAACAGTGCGTCGAAGTTGACGATCTGCTCTCCGGTGATGGTGGT
>CAIWGR010000510.1 GCA_903912275.1 uncultured delta proteobacterium | reverse complement strand
TCGCCCGCCACGCCGCCTGGCAGTTCGCGGCAATGGCAAGCGGCCCCTCCACTGGCTATCCTCGCATGAAGCGGGTCAACCTCATCGACCGCAAACTCCAGTCGCTACGCGCCCGCGTCGCCACGCCTCCCCCTAGCGATCCCACATGAACCTGAGCGCCCCCACATCCCCCACGGCCGAGTTCCTCCTCTCCGTGGAGGCCTTCCGCTCGCTCTCCGCGCCCTCCGCTGAGCGGCTCGCCGCGCTCGTCCAGCTCCGCAATTTCGCACCGGGCGACATCATCCTCCGCCGTGGCGACCCCGGCGACAGCATGTTCATCGTCCGCACCGGGCAGGTCTTCGTCCCCGTCCTCGACGAAAACGGAAAGCAGCAGTTCCTCGTCCAGCTCTCCGCCCGCCACATCTTCGGCGAGATGGCGCTGCTCACCGGTGAACCCCGCACCGCCGATGTCGTCGCCGGCTCCGACTGCTCCTGCATCACCATCCCCCGCGAGACCCTGCTGCCGCTCCTCGGCGAGCACCCCTCCGTCGCCAGCTTCCTCACCGAGATCCTCGGCAAGCGGCTCATGGAACAGGGCGGCGTCCGACAGGTCGGAAAGTACAAGCTGGTCGGCGAGATCGCACGCGGCGGCATGGCCGTCGTCTACGAGGGCATCCACCCCACGCTCGGCCGGCCCGTCGCCATCAAGATGCTCTCCCACGCGCTCGTCTACCAGCGCCACTTCGCCGATCGCTTCCGCAACGAGGCCCGCATCATCGGCTCCCTCCGCCACCCCGGCATCGTCGAGGTCTTCGACTGCGAAGAGGCCTACGCCACCATCTTCATCATCATGGAGAAGCTCGCGGGACGCGACCTCGAGCGCCTCATCGAAGAGCGTGGCCCCTTCCCCCCGGAGCAGGTCCGCTCCATCATCCACCAGCTCGCCGGAGCACTCGACTACGCCCACCGCCACGGCATCGTCCACCGCGACATCAAGCCCTCCAACATCATCCTCGACGAGAACGGCCTCACCAAGATCATGGACTTCGGCATCGCCATGGTCCCCGACCTCGAGAAGGGCATGACCATCGACCACGACATGTTCCTCGGCACCCCCCTCTACACCTCGCCGGAGCAGGCCACGGGCGACCACATCGACGGACGCGCCGACCTCTACTCGCTCGGCCTCGTCGCCTTCGAACTCCTCACCGGCGAGCCCCCGTTCGACTCGCTCGATGCCCACGAGGTCCTCGTGAAGCAGGTCGAAGAGCCCATCCGGCCGCCCCGCCTCCTCAACCCCAACGTCCCCGCAGACCTCAACGAGTTCGTCCTCCGCGCCACCCAGAAGCGGCCCGAAGACCGCTTCCAGTCAGGCCGCGAAATCCAGGCCTTCCTGAGCAAGCAGAGCGGCGTCACCCTCACCGAGGTGGGCGTCAAGACGCTCACCGTCCTCTACGACCATGAGTCGGGCCCCGAGGTCGAGCTCTGGATGAACCGGGTCAAGGCCCTCGCCGCCCAGATCCCGGGCGCCGTCATCCGCTTCTCCAGCGAGCACTAGCCCGAGGCTCAGGCCCGGCGGCGACGCGCAAGGGCAATGAGACCGAGCAGCGCAAGCCAGCTCCAAGAGCCACCGCCCGCTGCCGTGCAGCCCTCGTCCGACTTCGCCTTCTTCGCAGGCG
>CAIWGR010000509.1 GCA_903912275.1 uncultured delta proteobacterium | reverse complement strand
GCAGCGATCACGGGCAGAAGCTGGCGCACGGTCTGCTGGTCGTAGATCCAGCCGTCGGCCGTCACCTTGCCGCTCACCGTCCGCGCAAAGTCCCAGGCGCCGAAGATGAGCGCCGAGACGCCCTCGATGGCCGCAATCTTCTCGGCCTCGAGGAAGGCCGAGGGCGACTCGATGAGGATCTCGAAGTGGATGGGGTTGGTGTGGCCCGCGATGCGCTGCACATCGCGCACAACCTTCACCACATCGGCCACCTCTTCCCAGTGCTCCGACTTGGGGATGACCATGGTCTGCAGTCTGTCTCCGGCGCGCGAGACCACCTCGATGACATCCTCTTCGAAGTAGGCCGTACGGATGTTGTTGGGCCGGAAGCCCACCACCCGGTCGCCGTAGTCGTTGGTCGTGAGCGCCTCGACCACGAAGCTCCGCGCAAAGGGCTTGAACTCCGGGTTGTCGGGCGCCGCATCTTCGAGGTCGTAGAAGAAGAAGTCGATGGGCAGCTGCGCCGCCTTGCCCATGAGCTTCAGACTGAGCGCCCGCGCATCCTTCTCGATGTCTCCACCGGCCACCATCTTGAAGCTCGGGATCGACATCTCACCGCGCCGATAATAGGGCACCTTCATGCCCCGCATCATCTCGGGGCGGGCCCGGTGGCGCGACTGAATGGAGGCGATGGTCTTGCGCAGATCGTCAAAGTTCATGGGCTGCGGCCTTACGAGGGTGAGTTGATTTCAAAGATGGGGAAGTAGGTGAAGTCGCCGCCCAAGTAGTCACGGCCGAGCGTCGGGATTTCGTCGAAGGTGTAGACGCGATCGTCCACCTCGGGAAGCCACTCGTTGGCCAGAGCGAAGCGCACGGCCTGCACCCCTTCGGAGTAGCGGGCATAGTGGGTGTGCACGAACTGGTGGCGCTCGATGCACTCGATGGCGCGGAGGAACCAGAGCTGCATGCCCTCCTTCCAACCGGCTGTCGCCACCACACCCTCGCGCGACAGCGCCTTGAGCGTCGCGCGGATGACGGGCGAACCCACGTAGTCGAGGAAAATATGCACGCCCTGCCCCTCGGTGATCTCCGCCACCTGCTTGAGGAAGGAGGCCTCGCTCGCCTTGTAGCGCTCGCGGTACTCTTTGTCCGACTTGTACCGCTCCTCTTCGTAGTTGAGCGCTGGGAAGTCGTTGCGGTCGATAGGGTGGATACCCAGCTTTTCGGCTGCGTACCTGCGCTCCTCGGTGGAGGAGATCTGGTAGGTCTTGCAGCCCTGAAGACGGGCCAAGTGCAGCTCCGCCAGCGTGACACCGCCGCCCCAGCCGAAGACGATGGGCTCGGGGAGTTCGTTCTCGGTGAGCTGCAACCGGAGCATGCCGAAAGCCAGCCGCCAGTTCGACCAGGCCGTGATGTAGCGCAACGAAAAGGCCGCCCACCGCTTGAGGTCGTAGCGGTTCTCGACGGGAATCGGGATGAGCTGCTTCTGGTGGAGCTTGGTCTGCTTCGCGAGCAGCCCGATGGAGCCCGCCGCGTCGTAGCCAAAAATCTTCTGCGGGTAGCCAAAGGCATCCCACTGCCCGTTGCAAAAGACGATGGCCGTGTCGCCCGGTTTGACCGTCGTCACCTTGGCGCCGACCGAGATGACCTCGACGACGCCTGCGTTGCCCATCACCACCTTGGCCTCGTTCCGCTGCTTGCAGAGGTCCACAGGCTTGCGCTCGATGGCGTGGCCCATGTTGCCCTCCCAACAGCCGTAGAGCGGCTTGACGAGCACCTCCTCCTCCGTCGGGTCGTCAAAGGTAAACGACTCCCGCTTCAGCTCGGCGTGACCCGGTGAAGACCCTTCTCCTGGATAAAGAACCCATGCTTCGGTCGTGATGGCCATCGTCCTCTCCTCCGTAGCCGCCTATGTAATGGTCGTTCCGCTCGACCGAGCCGGAGTCTAGGGCAGTTTGCCGCAGCGCGTCAACCCGCGCAAACCCGCATGATTGCTAGCGATGCCGCACACTGCCGAATGAATGCGATTCAGTCTCGGTGCGACAGATCGAGCGCCAGCAGCCCCGTGTCGTGCAGGTCGTGGAAGGTCCGGCGCAACCGCTCGTCGGCCCTCTCACACTGCTCCACAACCGCCTTTGCCCAGCTGTAGTAGGCTAGCTTTCGCTCACGGCTCCAGTTGGTCGGCGGCGAGGTCAAGATGCCACGCAGGTTGCTGATCTTGTCGGCAACCTTGAGGTTCTGCCCCCGCTCACTCATCTGCCCCGCCTGCTCCACCTGCACCTGCTTGCGTTCCGCCGGCGACAGCGTGCTGTCGTCCGTCATCTCCAGCACCACCGAGGTCACCTCGTCGCCGAACCGCGCACGAAGCTC
>CAIWGR010000508.1 GCA_903912275.1 uncultured delta proteobacterium | reverse complement strand
GGACGACAGCAGCACGATCCGCCTCATCGTCGCCAAGGCGTTCCAAACCTTCGACTGCGACATCTTCGAGGCCGTCAACGGTGTCGAGGGCCTCGCCGTCGCCGCGCGCGAACTCCCCGACATCATCCTCCTCGACTTCGTCATGCCCATCATGGACGGCGCGGAGATGCTCTCGAAGCTCAAGTCCAACCCGCTGCTGAAGAGCATCCCCGTGGTCATGCTCACCGCCGAGGCAGGGCGGGAAGACGTCCTGCGCATCGCCAAGCTAGGCGTGCGCGATTACATACTGAAGCCGTTCAAGGAGGAGATCGTCGTCCAGCGCGTCAGTAGCATCATCGACCTCAAGTCCAAGGGCAACAAACCCTTAAAGGTCAAGCGCTTCGACGAATCCGTCACCATCCTTGTGGTGGACGACAAACCCGCCATCGTCGAGCAGATCCGCGCCGGCCTGGCGGACACGCAGTGGAGCGTGCATGGCTGTGGCCAAAGTAGCGAGGCCGTGGACCATTGCAGCCAGAACGCGCCGGATGTCATTTTCGTGAGCCTGTCGCTGCCGGACAATGAGGCCTTCACGCTCTTCCAGGGGTTCGGCGCCAGCGCCAAGACCAAGAGCGTCCCGGTCTTCGCCCTCTGCGTGAAAACCGCCGTGGAGGACCAGGCTCGCGCGCAACAGGCCGGCTTCACCGGCATCATGACCAAGCCGCTGGAGTTCGACGATATCAAGGGCAAGGTCGCCCGTGCCCTCCATCTCGACACGTCCTACAAATACTTCGAGCAACGCAGCGGCGTGCTGGTGCTCAAGCTGCCCGCGCAGTTCACCCCCACCGTCGCGAATGAAATCATCGTCCACCTCCGCACCAAGGTGTCCGAGGCCGTGGACGCCGGGCTTGACAAGATGGTCGTGGACCTGAGCCTGCTGCGGGGCACCGATATGAATCTCGTCAAACTGGGCCTCAGCGCCATCCAGCTCTGCCAGGAACTCTCGCTCAAGCATCGGCTCATCGGCTCCGATGTGATGTCCCAGAATTGCAAGAACTACGAGGAGACCAAGGACTGGCAGTTCGTCAGCACCTTCGAGGATGCTTTGTCGGCGCTGAATGAAACTCCCGTGCTCGCCAATGTGGCTGCGTGACGGGCTGACTGCCCGCGCGGTGTCTGTGAAACGGAACCCGGTTCGCCGGTCAGGAATCATGCGTCAACTTGCCTTAATGATGGTCGGACTCGGCCTGGTGTCGGCCCATACCGGGGACGCGAGCGACTATCTGGCTGCCGTCGGCCCCGCGCCACTGCGCTTTCAGAAGCCTGCGCTGGTCGCCGGCGTCGCTCTGCCCCCGCTGCTGATGCACGAGCCAGTCACCCCGCACCCGGAAGTCGTGCTGACGAACCCTCCCCCCGTCGCCGCGAATCCACCGCCTGCGGCTGAAGCGCCCGTGTCCGCACCTGGACTCCCGCCGGTGCCAGTTGCCACCCCGACCAACGCTGTGGACGTCGTTGTCCCGCTGCCCGCCACGTCGGACCCCAACGCATCGCCCATCTTATCGCCGCAGATGCTTCTGCACTTCTTCAACCAGTGGAGCGGAACCAAGAGTTTCTCGACCACGACCATCTTGCCCCCGGTTGAGTTCACCCCGCCGCGTCCGTTCGCGCCGCCGTCCAGCACGGCCACCTACCTCTCGCCGCCCAAGACTCCGTGATGCTCGCTCACCGAAACCTCCCGGTCGGATGCGCCGCCCTCGTGGGGCTCGTTTCGCTGCTGCTGCTTCCGCTCGCCGCCGGAGCCGCCGCCGGAGCCGCCGCCGGAGCCGCCGCCGTTTCGCCGCCGGCAACCAGCCCAATCCCCCCTCCCATCGCGCTGTCCACGAAAAGTGTCCCACTCCTGGTGCGCCCGGAGCCGGCCACCGAAGCCTTGCGCGCCGCCGCCACGAACAGCACGGACCCGTCGCCGTTTCAAGCCCGGCTCACCGAGGCGGCGAAGGCGAAGCTGGAATTGGACCCGAGGGGGGCCGAGAAGATTTTCGTCGCCCTGCTGGCGACGAACGCACCCGCCGCGATCCACCGCAGCGCGATGCTGGAGCTGGCACTGCTCGCCGAGGAGGCGCGTCAGTTCGCGAAGGCACAACAGATTCTCGCACAGTTCCTCAGGCGGTTCCCCGACGACCCCGCCGGTCCGGAAGTGCTGATGCGGCAAGGTCTGGCCTACCGCGAGTTGGGCGCAAACGTCATGGCGCTCTCGAAGTTTTACGCGGTGATGTCCACGGCACTGAGCCTCAAGATCGAAGACTTGAAGCACTATCAGCGCGTCGTCCTGCGGGCGCAGACGGAAATCGCGGAAACCTACTTCCTGCAGGGCAAGCTCGAGGAGGCAGCCGACTTTTTCAAGCGCCTGCTCCAGCTCGAAGACCCCGACCTGAACAAGCAGCACGTCCGCTTCAAGCTCATCCACGCGCTTTCAAATCTCTCGCGTCACACGGATGTCGCCACACAGGCGCGGACGTTTATCGAGCGCCATCCGCAGGCAGGCGAGATCCCGGAAGTCCGCTTTCTGCTCGCCGCCGCGCTCAAGAAGCTGGGCCGGACCCGCGAGGCGATGCAGGAAGTCATGACCTTGCTCGAATCGCAGCAGGGCAGGGCCGCCAGCCAGCCGGAGAACTGGATCTATTGGCAGCAACGCACCGGCAACGACATCGCCAACCAGCTCTACAAGGAAGGCGACCACCTCAACGCCCTGCAGATCTACCAGAACCTCGCCGGCCTGAGCGAAGCCCCCGAGTGGCAGCTGCCCGTGCTGTATCAGATCGGCCTGGTTTATGAGCGGTTGCTCCAGCCGCAACTGGCCGCCGAGGCCTACGGCAAGATCACCTCGCGAGCGAAGGACTTCGGCACCAACACGCCCGCGCCCAGCCTCGTCGCCGTGATGGAGATGGCCCGCTGGCGCAAAGATCACCTAGAGTGGCAGAACAAGGCCGAACTGGAGCGCCTCCAACTCAAGTTCCCGCCAGTTCTGATCCGTTCGACCAACTCGGACAGCTCGGACAGCTCGGACAGCTCGAATAGTTCGAATAGTTCGAATAGTTCGACCAACTCGCCATGACGACCCACTTGACGGATGAAATCGTCCGCGACTTGCGCGACCACCAAACGCTGTGTCACGAAGTGCTCGCCCTGACCGAGCGGGAATGCCAGTCGCTGCGCTCCCCGGACGGGAGCATCGCTTTCGACGTGCTACAGGCCAAGCGCGGGCTGCTGCTGCGCCTCAATGAGTGGGTGCCCACAGTTCGCCGCCACCGGCTCCTCTGGCAGGGGCTGACCCCTGCCGAACGCGCGGAAGCCAGCGAGGTG
>CAIWGR010000507.1 GCA_903912275.1 uncultured delta proteobacterium | reverse complement strand
GGGACGAGCACCAGCGCCTGGTCGCCAGAGAGCGGGAGCTGGGTGAGGTCCTGCGGCTGGCCGTTCACGAGGAGCTCCCGAATGGGCTGCCCGCGGTAGCGCGCCGGCACCGCCACCGCGGGGAGGGGCGCAGCAGCCTCGGCCGCCGGCGCGTTGGCCTGGGGTGAGGCCTGTGCCGGTTCGGTGGGGGCCTGCACCTCGACGACGAGTCGCCCTTGGTCGCGCGAGAAGGTCGAGTGGAGCTGCACCCGGCTCCGGCGCTGCGCGAAGGCCAGCCACTCGGTGGGCGTGGTCACCCACATCTCCAACTCGCCCGCGAGCTTCTTGGCGTCACGCCAGCCCGCAAGGGCGTCGAAGCTGGGCCGGTTCACCATCGTCACGGCCGTCCAATCGGCGGAGATGACCGTGTGGTGACCCTCGGAGGAGGCGCGCATCATCGCCTTGAGGCGGGGGAGAGAGTAGCCAGCCGCGGCATCGGAGATGACGGTGGGGAGTTCGGTCAGCCCGTAGCGGACCCCATCTTTGCCAATGGGACGAAAGGGATAGCCTGTGCCGAACAGATAGCCCTGCATGGCGGTGTTGTTGGTGAGCCACGAGGGCGCGGGCCCGAGGCTCATGTCGAAGGCCACCTCGGCCCCTTCGAGGGCGTCGAAGCCCGCCAGCGCGGCGGAGGGCCAGCTGCCCAGTCGGGTGCGGGTGGCGGTCGCAGGGCCGTAGGGCAGGGCGTCGGCGCTCAGGCGCGTGAGCTGCTCCTGCAGCGACAGGGGCCGCTCGAGGAAGGAAAAGCTGCCTAGGCCCCAACGTTGGGTTGGCGGACGTGGCAGACCGCGTGGTACCCACTCGAGCTGCAGTTCGCCCTTGGCTCGGCCCACCTTTGCGAGCTCCTCGGGCGAGAGCCCGTCGGCGGCGGCAAAGAGGGTGGAGCGGAGGCCATGCTGCCGTTCCCAGTCGGCAAAGAAGCCAGCGCGGCGGGGGTCGCCGGCCTCGGAGTGGGTTGAGATGAGGGCGCCACGCTGGGTGCCGGGGTAGAGCCAGAGTCGTGGGATGGGCCTGTCAAGATCCAGAAGATAGAGCAAGTGTCGCTCTAGCAAGTCTGCGTAAGGTATCTGATTATCGAGCATATCTGACGAAGTTACGGACGCCGCAGAGAGCGTTGTCTCCTTGCCCCATTCCGGCCGCGTCTGCGGCAAGCGGAACCCATCATCCGGTCGCCCCTGCTGCATCATTGCCAGGTACTTCGTCACGTCTGTCAGCCAGACCATCGCCTTGCCTTTGCCCACCGTCAGGATCGCCGCCGCCGGTCCGGCATCGGTCTCCCACGGCATCGATAGGTCGCGACCCACCACCCGATCCTTCGGATTGAACCGCGCCACCACCCCCGAGAAGGGCGCCTTGATGATCTCTGCACGCGCGCCGCCGCGGGGGGCCGGCGTATCGAACCGGACCATGCGTGCGGCCTGTTTGCCCGCCGTCAGGTCGGCTTCAATGCCCAGCGACTCCGCCCAGGCAGCCGTCGGAAGTTCCACCACCGCCAGGCCGCCATCCTCCATCCAGCCGCGCACGAACTGCACCTGCGTCGCATCCATCGCCGCACCGGCCCGCGCGGGCACCAGCAACCAGACGCAGGTCTCGATGGCCGACCGGCTCAGCTGTCGCGCATGAATGACTGTCGCCGTCCCCACCTCCTGCTCCAGCGCGTTCAGCCACTGGGCATCGAGGTTCCACGCATCCACACTTGCCGCCACCTTGGGCTGCGTGTCGAGCACCAGGCAGACCTCACCCCGCGCACCGGAGCGCTCCCCGCGGGGCGCTGCAATACGATCCTGCGGCGTCGCCAGCCGGAACCGGTGCGCATCCACCGATGCGGCGAGCATCACCAGCAACGCGACAACCGTCACCGTCAGCTCCACGCCGAACCGGCGCCGCTGCGAAAAGAGGGGGAGCCGCTTCACTTCTTGTACCGTACGGAGAGGGTGGTGAACCCCTCCTGCAGAGGAATCATCGCAGCCTCTCGTCCGATCTGGTTCAGCTCCTTCACATCGGTGCTGATCCGCTCGCCGCGGCCGTCGAGCGAGGCCGCCCGCCGCGCCTCCACCAGCCGCAGCCCGTCGAGCCGCCGCGGAAAGACCGCAGAGAGCCCAGCCCGCTTGGTCTGCGCCTCAAACACGAAGGAGATGTCGGTCGGCTGCCCCGCTGGCGTCCGCGCCATCACCTTCCGCTGCGAAGTGCGCAGCGTCGTCTCGCCCCGCTGCTTGCGGAAGGCCATGAACTCCCCTGCGCCACCTACCCAGACCCGCTGCCGCCGTGCCTCGTCCAGCGCTGCCTGCCAGGCCTCGAACCAGGCCATGTTGGGCGCCTGCTCGAACCGATCCGCACCCGTCAGTACATGCACGGCCCAGCCTCCCTTCGCTGCATCCTGCACCATCTTGATCAGGTCGGCCTTGGCGTTGGGTCCCGAAGGGTTGGCAGCACAGACGGGCACCTCGAGGAGCGGGAAGGGCAGACCGTTGCTGTCGACCGGCGTGAAGGGCTGGCAGGTACCGAAGCCGAAGCCAATCCCGGTGCTCGGCAGCGGCTCGTAGCTCACCGAATAGCGCATCTGCTGCGCCGCCATTACTCGGTAGGGCGCAAAGGGGTCGCGCATCCAGCTCCCACCCTCGGTGCGCGCGCCCCGGATGGCATACTTTTCGCCCACAATGGCCTTCACGCTGCGGAGCTGGTCGGCGAACGAGAGCCGCTCCTGCACCGGCTCCACGCCAAAGAGGCCAAAGCGCTTGTGTGCCGCTCCGTGCGTGGGAGAGGTGATCCAGAGCATCGCCGACTGACCGGCCACCTCCTCGTCTACGGCAACCGCTGCGTGCGCGGCCTCCGGGTAGGTGCTTGCGGCAAGGAAGGTGGTGGTGCGGGCGTCGAGCGTCTTCTCGTGCGCCGACATCCAGAGGGGCCGGCCTGCATAGGAGACGGCATCGTGGCTGCTCAGGAGCGCGCCCGGTGCGCCGCCGGGAAAGGGCCAGAGCGCCACCATCGGCGAGGCAAAGCCCAGCGCGACATGCACAATGTAGGCCTCAAGCAGGTCGGCGTAGGGCGCCGTTGCCGTCGCAAGCGACGGCGCAGCGATGAGGTCCGACGTGTGCAAGGTATCTCCTGGTACCCGCGGCTCGAGCCGCCCGTCGCTCGTCGGGAGCCCCTGCTGAAGCGCCGAAACCTGCGATCCGAAATCGAAGTCAACCACCACGACTGCGCCGTCACCGCGTCGCGTCGCGTAGACCACGGGCGAACCATCCATGGCGATGAAGCTGACCGCATCCTTGGGCGGCCGTGTCGACCCTACAAACCGGGTGAAGAGCGGCATCTTCAGTAGCGGCACCGCCACATCGGGCGTCACCCGGTCGACCGCCGTGATCGCCCGCGGCGACCGCCACCCGCCCTCGCCGTCTGCCGCGAAGGTGGAGCGGAGCGCCCCCTGCGGCAGCTCCAGCAGCAGCGTTCCGCCGCGGCTCACAAACCCCTCCAGCAGCCCCAGGTGGCGCTGCATCTGCTCCGTGGCGTTCGACGACTGCGTCACGATGACAAAGGCGGTCGACTCCAGCATCTTCGCGCTCAGCTCCGAGGTCTGCGCGGTCCGTACCGGCCCCACCTCCTGCTCAATCGCGTCGACCCACGACCAGCTCCGCTCAAACCGACCCGCCGCAGACGAGCGGACCATCTCCTCCGCGTCGAGCACCACAAGCACATCGCCCACGCCGGCCCGCGTCTGCATCGCTCCGCTCACCGTCGCCTCGGTCGCCTGCAGCGTCACCGGGCTCCGGTCGAGCAGATAGAGGCCGCCACAGAACACGGCAAAGCCCCAGAAGAGCAGTCGCACGCCGGAAAACTGAAGGCGACGCGTGATCTTCAAGGAGCCGCCGAGCCGGACGGACAGACGAGGAGTTCGGTTGCGGGCATGCGTGCGATGGAAAGAGAGAGGCGGCAGGCTAGCAAAGTTGGCCCCCGCTCGAAACAGCCTCGGCACGCCATCTCTTCCGCTGGCGCCGCGCAAAGGCTTGACCACCTCCCGGCCATGCGGTTACACCGCCGAAACTACCTGCTCCATGGAGTCAGCCATGTCCGATTCAAAG
>CAIWGR010000506.1 GCA_903912275.1 uncultured delta proteobacterium | reverse complement strand
GTCGGGCATCTGCAACCAAGACAGCCTCTGCGCCGATACCTTTGCGCCGCAGGACTGCGCCGCCCGCTAACGGCCGCGTCTAGCCCTTGGCCTGCGCAGCTACCGCGGCGGCGGCGGCAGCAATCGCCTCCTGGTCGCCCAGGTAGTAGACCTTCCGCACCGCGAGCGTCTTGCTGAGCTCGTAGACGCGGGGAGCGGCGGTCGGGATGTTCATGTCGGCGATGGCGTCGCTTGATATGCCCTCGAGGTGCTTCGCAATCGCGCGCAGGCTGTTGCCATGCGCCACCACCAGCGGCGTTCCGCCGGCCCGCAGCTGCGGAACCAGCACATCGTACCAGTAGGGGAGCACCCGCTCGACCACATCCTTGAGACATTCGGTGTCGGGGAGCTGCTCGGGCGCGAGCGAGGCGTAGCGCGGGTCGTGCGACGGGTGGCGGTCATCCACCACCGAGAGCGGCGGCGGTGGCACATCGTAGCTCCGGCGCCAGGCAAAGACCTGCTCCTCGCTGTGCTGCGCGGCGGTCTCCTTCTTGTTGAGCCCCTGGAGCGCACCGTAGTGGCGCTCGTTCAGCCGCCAGTGGCGGTAGACCGGAATGAAGTCGAGCCGCGCAGCATCAAGGCCAATCTGCGAGGTGTGGATGGCACGGCGCAACAGCGAGGTATGCACCGCGCTCGGCAGGATGCCCTCCTTGCGGAGCAGCTCACCGGCCGCACGGGCCTCGCCGCGCCCCTTCTCGCTCAGGTCCACATCGGTCCAGCCTGTGAACCGGTTCTCTACATTCCAGGTGCTCTCGCCGTGACGGAGCAGAATCAGCTTGTAGCTCATGGACGCCAGCTCCCGTGGTAGTCGTTGTCTTCCACCGCAATCGCCGTCTTGCAGACCTCGAGCGGCACAAAGGTGTCCATCATCACCGCCAGTTCGTTCGTGCTTCGGTGGCCGATGGAGCCCTCGTAGGCGCCCGGATGCGGCCCGTGCATGACGCCGCGCGGGTGATAGGAGATGCTCCCTGAACCGATGCCCTTGCGCGAGATGAAGTTGCCCTCCGCGTAGAAGAGGATCTCGTCGCAGTGCACCGCCTCGTGCGGGTAGGGACAGGGGATGGCCTGCTCGTGGAAGTCGACCATGCGCGGCACGAAGCTGCAGATGATGCCGCCGCCAAAGGCGAAGGTTCCATGCCAGTCGGGCGGCAGGTGGACGAGGCCGGCCCGGGCCTGGAACTTGAGGATGTTGAAGGTCCACGGATAGACGCTGCCATCCCAGCCCACGACATCGAGCGGCGAGTGAGCGAGCGTGAACTGCGAGAAGCGGTCCTGCTGCTTCACGACGAAGGTGCGGATGCCCTCGTCGTTCGGCCCGGTGAAGGTGGGCGCGATGAAGTCGCGGTGGCAGAAGGGGGCGTCCATCCGAATCTGACCGTTGTGGGTCAGCCACTGCTTGGGCAGCCGGATGGTGTTCCGAATCTCAAAGCAGATCCAGTCCTGCTCCACCCCTGCGTCGAGCACGAACCGGTGCTTGATGCTCCGGGGCACGCAGACATAGTCGCGGTGGCCGAAGCGGAGGTCTCCCAGCGGCGTCCGGAGGATGCCCGAGCCCTTGTGGATGTAGTAGAGGTCGTCGCCGTCGGCGTTCGAGAAGTAGACAGGGTCCGACTCCGTCGGCTTCACCGACGAGAAGACCACATCCTTGTTGAACTGCAGCGCGACGCGGGAGTTCAGCGGGGAGCCGCCGCGGCGCGGCAGTTCGAACGACTTGAAGTGGCGGCGGCGCAGCGGCATCACCGTATCGAGCCCTTCGGCGACGGGCGGCGCGAAGCCGTAGTCCGAGACGCCCCACTCCGTGTGCCGGTGCGGCTCATGCAGGTGGTACATGAGCGTGAAGGGGCCATCGAAGCCCTCACGGGTGTGGGCCTCCTCGTGCCGAATGCGCCCCTCGGCATCGGTGAACTTGATGTGATGCTTGGCCGGGACCTCGCCCGCTACGAGCCGCTGAATCATCGCTGCCTCCGCTGGTTAGATACGACCCGTCGCCTTCTGCTCACGCTCGATGGACTCAAACAGCGCGCGGAAGTTACCGCCGCCGAAGCCGCGGTCGCCCTTGCGCTGGATGATCTCCAGGAAGAAGGGGCCGGCGTCGGGCGACTGGAAGACCGCGCCGAAGTCCTTGCAGAAGATCTGGAGCATGTACTTGCCCGGGCCTTCGCCATCCACCAGCACCTCGCGCTTGGCCAGATCCGGCATGGTCTCGTCGATGACAATCGCAGACTCCGCCAGGCGGGCCGGCAGCATCTCGTAGTAGCTGCCGGGCGTGGGCATGAAGGGCACACCGTTCTCCCGCATCATGGGAACCACGTCCATGATGTCGCGGACCGTGAGCGCCGTGTGCTGCACGCCGGGCCCATGGTTGTCTTCGATGAACGTGTAGATCTGTGAGCGGTCGAAGAAGGGCTTCTTGGGCTCGTTGTTGGCGAACTTGATGCCGCTGTGCGGGTCCCAGACCACCACAGACTTGAGGCCCGAACCGGTCTCCCGCTCGGGCGAGACATCCTCGGTGTGGAACTCGATGCCCCAGTACTCCTCGAAGCCCATCACATCCTTGGCCCAGAGCAGCATGGGCTTGAGCGTCATGAAGTTGCTGGTGATGTGGTCAACCTCGGCAAAGCCGTAGCGGTTGGTGCCGCCCTTGGGCGCCTCGAAGTGGGCGATGCCGGGCGCGATCTCGCGGAAGCCGTCACGCTGCTGGAAGGTGAAGAGCACATCGCCGAAGGGCGTCGCGATGGAGAAGCGGCGCAGGGTGCCATCTTCGCTGGTGTGGGTCTCGATGTTGTTCAGGATCGCTGCGCCACGCTCGTTGAGCGTCTTGAAGGTCCGCTCCACATCCTCGACCCGGTAGATGAGCTCGCCGACGCCATCGGGATGGTGGTTGAGGAACCGGCCAGCGGCGCTCCGCGGCTGAATGGCCTCGGTGCAGAGGTAGGTGGCGTTGCCGGCCCGAAGCGCAATCGAGCGCTCACCCGCCGTGGCCTCCCAGGCCTCCGTGCTCTGACCAATCCAGCCGAGGTCCATCTTATCCACCCAGAAGGCACGGGCGCGGTCGAGCGTCTTCACATAGAAGTGAACCGCCTCCACCGACATCAAACCAAGCGCTTGCGAACGAGCCATCTTCACTCTCCTGTTGCGGGCGCCGTGGGCGCAAATCTCGAAATCACCTCGAGCACCTCGCGGCGCGCGGTTACCTGACTGCCGAACCGGCGGTTGTGGTCATCACGGAGGCCGGCGGCAAAGGTCGCGAAGTAGCGATCCACCGCGGCCCGGTTGTCGGCCATGTAGATGGTCCGGAAGGCCCGCTTGCCAGCAGGCGACTCGTCCAAGGAGGCGAAGACCGCGCCCGTGAAGCAGCCCGTGTCGACAACCTCCTGGATGTGGTGACCACGCATGTAGTCCTCCCACGCCGCGGCCGTCTCGGCCTCCACCTCTACATAGACGACATAGAACACGGCCACCTCAGACACCCGACTGCGACGGCCGGCGAACTGCCGGCGCCGACCATCATCGGGGGTGCGCCGTTAGAAACAACGCGCCCCCCTTCTGTCAAGCGGGGGAGCCTTCGGCAAGCGCGATGAGCCGTCCCACAATCGCACCCACATCGCTGTCTTTGGGGGTGAAGACGGCCGCAATGCCGAGCTCGTGAAGCGTCGCCGCGTCGTGGTCCGGGATGATGCCGCCCATGACGACCGGAAGGTCGCTGATGCCTCGGGCCGCAAGCGCTGCCATCACCTCCCGCGCCACATGGAGATGGGCGCCAGAGAGACAGGAGATGCCGATGACCTCGGCTCCCTCCTGCACCGCGCCGCTCACGATCGCCGCGGGCGTCTGCTGCAGCCCCGAGTAGATGACCTCCATGCCCGACTGCCGGCAGGCATAGGCCAGCAGCTTCACCGCATTCACATGGCCGTCGAGCCCGCTCTTGGCGAGGAAGACGCGGTAGGGGCGCGCCGCTGTGGGCAGGTTCAACGGACGGTAGGCTGCAACATCGCTGCCGATGGTGGCCTGGTAGCGACCGCCAAAGGCGCGGGCCAAGGTCTCGGTCCACTCGCCCGTCGTGCCGCCTGCTTTGGCGAGCACCAGCGAGGCCTCCACCAGGTTGGCGCCCGACCGGGCCGCTGCTTCGAGGTCTTCACGGGCCGCAGCGACCGCTGCTGAATCCCGCGATGCCCGCCAGGCTGCCACGCCCTCCACCTGACGCGCCGCGCCCACTGCCCGCTCCGCGCTGTCGTCCTCATACCGCGGCTTGCGAGCAATGTTCAGCTCTCCGGTGAAGGCGTTCACCCCCACCCGGAGCCGCTCGCCCCGCTCGAGCGCCGCGGAGGCCTCCACCAGGTTCTGCGTCAGCCGCCGCGCGATGAAGCCAATCGACCGCTCAAATCCCTGCGCCCGAAGCTCCAGCGCCACCTCGCGCGCAGCGGCCATCGTCCGAGCCGTCTCACGCTCGATGACCACGCTGCCCTCGAAGATATCCTCGTAGTCGGTCAGCCCCGTCTCATACATCAGCACCTGCTGCGTCCGGAGCGAGAGCGCCTGCTCGGCTGCGTCTGGCAGCCCCGTCGCCTCGCGGAACCCCGGAAGCTGCAGCGCCCGCACCCGCGCGCCGGCCGACAGCACCACCGGCAGCGACTGGTAGGCGATGCGGACGATGTTCACCTCCGGCACCTGCTCCGTCAGCGTGAGCGACCGCACCTGGCAACCCGCCCGCCACTTCATGTTCGGCAGCCCATAGAACTCCTCACAGATGGCCGGCCAGAGCTTGGCGTAGGCCCGCACCTTGGCGATCTCCGGCACCAGCTCGATGCCGCTGTTGATGAAGAACGACAGCTGCTCCACCACCGTCGCAAACTGCTCGGCGCTCACCCGCGGCCGCACCGCATCGAGCACCATCATCGCGTTGCCGACGGCAAAGCCGATCTCTTCTGCCGGCGTCGCCCCACTCTCCATGTAGTGGTAGCCACAGGCATTCATGGGGTTCCACTTGGGCGTGTGGGCCGCCGCAAAGGCGATGAGGTCGGTCTGCAGCCGGAGCGAGGCGTTGGGCTCGAAGATGTGGGTGCCGCGCCCAACATACTCCTTGAGCAGGTCGTTCTGCGTCGTGCCGCGCAGCGCAGGCAGCGGAACGCCCTGCTCTTCGGCGACAGCCAGGTAGAGTGCGTAGAGCCACGGCGCGGTCGCGTTGATGGTCATCGAGGTGTTGATGCGGCCCAGGTCGAGCCCCTCAAAGAGCCGGCGCATGTCGCCCAGATGCGAGACTGCCACGCCGGTGCCCCCAACCTCGCCCGCCGACAGCGGATGGTCCGGGTCGTACCCGTTCTGCGTCGGCAGGTCGAAGGCCACCGAGAGCCCCGTCTGCCCCTTCGCCAGGTTCTCGCGGAACCGCTCGTTCGTCTGCGCTGCATCGCCAAAGCCGGCGTAGGTGCGGATGAGCCAGGGGGCCGCCTTCTTGGCGCCGCTCACGCCTCCACCCCGCTCCGCTTGGGCATCGCCTCCCAGTAGTCGAGATCGAGCACCACGGCCGGGTTCAGCACCCGCTTGCCCGGCGTCTTCGCATCCTCGACCATCAGCGAAAAGTCGGCCGACGAAGGGTCAACATTCTTCACGCCCACCAGCCGCAGCCGGAGCGCGCCCACGCTGCTGTCGGCCGGCGCATAGACCTCCTTCACCTCGGTGAAGGCGTAGAGCGTGTCGCCCGCGAAGATGGGGCTGGTGTGGGCGCCCGCGTTGATGCCCACGATGCCCAGTCGGGCCTCGAGTCCGTTGAGCGCCATCGCGTAGGCGTGGCTGATGACCACACCGCCGTAGACCAGCGGCCTTCCCTCCATCAGCTTCGCATCGAAGTGCACCTTCGCGCTGTTCTGGAAGAGGCGGGTGAAGGCCATGTGGTCCGACGGGTTGATGGTCATGCCATCGTAGTGGTCGATGCGCTCGCCGGGCGCGTAGTCTTCGAGGAAGAAGCGGGCGCCGGTCGCACGCGCGGGCATCGGCTTGGCCTCGAGCCGCAGCGCAGACGGCGCAACACTGCCGGGCAGTTCCGGAACAACGGGGGCCTCGAGCGAAGCGGTCGGGGCATCGCCCCGCTTCTTCACCATCACCCAGCGCCAGTAGGAGAGCACCTCTTCGCCCCGCTGGTTGCGGCCAACCGTGTGCACATAGACCACGCCGGTCTGCCGGTTGGAGTTCTCCTTGAGCCCCACCACCTCGAGCGTCGTCGAGAGCGTGTCGCCGAAGAAGACCGGCGCACCCCAGCGGATGCCCGCATAGCCAAGGTTGGCGCGGGCGTTGAGCGAGATGGGACGGACCGTCTGGCCAAAGACCGTGTGGAAGACCACCAGCGGATGGGCCTGCTGCGAGGCGCCACAAAAGGCCGCGGTCCGGTCGCCCGTCAGCGCGATGTAGGCGGCCGCATCGCCGGCCGTGAGGGTGCGTTCAGGCGGGCAGTCCAGGCGGGTGCCGAGCGTGAAGTCTTCGAAGTAGTTCCCCTGCCAACCCTTTCCGCTCATGCGCAACCTCGCTCGTTAGCCCGCAACACCCTCAATCTTCTCCCGGAGCACCGCCCGAGCCACCACGTAGACCGCCAGAATCTCTTCTGCGCCCTCGAAGATGCTCAGCACCCGGGCATCCTGCCAGAGCCGGCTCACGGCATACTCTTCGCTGTAGCCCATGCCGCCATGCAGCTGCATCGCCTCGCGCGTCACCCACTCCGCATCTTTGCAGGAGAGGAGCTTTACGAGCGAGGCCTCCATGCCCCCCTTGTGGTCGTCCATCAGGCCGGCCACGTGGTAGGAGAGCTGCCGCGACGCCTGAATCATCGCCGCCATCTGCACCAGCTTCTGCCGCGACAGCCCGAAGTTGGCCAGCGGCTCGCCAAAGACCTGCCGATCGCGGGCGTAGGCAACGGCCTGGCGGTAGGCCGCCTCCATCACGCCCACCGCGCGCGCAGCGGTCTGGATGCGGCCGCCGGCAAAGCCCTTCATCTGCAGCGCGAACCCTTCGCCCTCGCGCCCCACCCTGTGGCTGTCAGGCACAAAGTAGTCCTCGAACTGGACCGCAAACGAGTGCATGCCGCGGTAGCCAATCGTCGGGATTGCATGCCCCTCGACCGTGCCGCCGCCTGGCTGCGTGTGGCGGAACGACGACTCGTCGCCGCCGATGACCGCCGGCTTTTCTGCCAGGAACATGGTGAGCCCCTTGGGGCCATCTTCGAGGCGGCCCGTGCGTGCGAGCAGCACGAAGGTGTCTGCGCGCCCCGCAAAGGTGCACCAGGTCTTCTCACCGTTGATGAGATAGCCGCCCTCCACCTTGCGCGCCGAGACCCGCACAGCGGCCACGTCGGAGCCCGCGTTGGGTTCCGTGACGGCCACGCTCACGAGCCGATCGCCGGCCGCAATCTCAGGCAGCCACTTGGCCTTCTGCTCCTCGCTGCCGCCGCTCAGGATGGCCTTGGCGCAGATCTCCGGCCGGGTGATGACGCTGCCGCCCGCACCCAGGCTGCCGCGCGACAGCTCCTCGGTGGCGATGCACATCGTGAGGTGGTCGACGAAGG
>CAIWGR010000505.1 GCA_903912275.1 uncultured delta proteobacterium | reverse complement strand
GCACCGTTGGTGCTGGGGAAATGAAGTTCATGGCTTGAACCCCATCCTTTTCAGATGGCCGGCGACCTTGCTCGCCAGATCACTGACCTCACTTTCGAGGCCGGGCAGCGGGGTGGCGTAGCGTTCGGCGAGCTGGCGGATGCGGCCAGTGAGGGTCTGCGAGACGCGGTCCAGCTCGCCCTGCACGGCGGCGGCAAGAGTAGCCAGCCATTTGTCGTCCACCACGAGGGTCTGGATGTCGGCTTCGGTGAGCGTGGGGTACTTCGCATCGAGCTTGGCTTCGAGGTCGTCCTCCGCGGTCTTGAGCCGGGCCTTGGCGTCGGCCTGCCGGTCGAGCAGCGCGGCGTAGGCTTCGAGGGCCTGGCGTTCCTCGGCGTCCTCCTTGCCTTTGCCGATCTCCTTGAGGCGGGCCTTCACGGCTTTGGCGGTGATCTTCTGCTTCTCGCCCTCGCCTTCGATGACCTCGGCGAGCAGCCCTTCCTCACCGCTGTGTTCCTCGCGGGTTTCATCGAGCTGCTGCTCGATGCCGGCGAGTCCGGATTCGAGGGCGGCGATGGCCTCTTGCTCGGCGGCAAAGTAGCGGGCGATGAGCAGAGCGGCGGGGACGAGGTCGGACTTGAAGCGGCGCTTGCCCTGCTTGAAGTCTTCCTTCTCGGCCCAGACGAGTTTGCCGTCCTTGTTCTTGACCTGACGGATCTCGCGGGGCGAAGCGCCCGCCTTCCACCCGGCATCGGCGATGAGGTAGCAGTCGTCCTGCATGGTCATCGCCCAGTAGTCCATGAGGTGCTGATAGACATCGTAGCGGTCTAGCAGCGGTGCGGTCTTGAAGGTGGCGAGCAGGTCCTCGGCGATCCCTTCGATGAGCGGCTTGGGATGGGCGCCTTTGGCGAGGCCCTTGAGCAGCGAGACGGAGGCCGTCTGCCACCTCGTGAAGAGCTTCCGGGCCTGGGTGGTGAAGGCGGTGAACTCGGGATGGGCGAAGATGGCGGGCTTCACCTCGGCGATGGGGAGTTTTAGCGCAGCGTAGTCGGGGCGGGTGGATGGCCCGAACAAGGCGGCGCGCAGGCCGGGCATGATCTTCCAGTAGTGGCCGAGGGCATCGAGGTCGCGCTCGGGGATGCCGCCGCGCAGATGGGCGTCGATGTCCTGCAAGTCCTCCGGCTCGGTGCTGTCGATGTAGCGCGGGAGGTTGAGGTTGTAGTCGTTCTTAGGGTCGGCGATCTCGCTGACGGGCACCATGCGGGCGTAGCGCAGGTCGCTCTCATCCTGGCGGGTGAATGTGTCCACGATCTTGTGGAGGTCCTGCTCGCGGAGGCGGTTCTTGGGGCCGTCCTTCTTGAAGCCCTTGGAGGCATCCATCATGAAGATGCCTTTGCGGGCCTGGGCGTTCTCCTTGTCGAGCACGACGATGCAGGCGGGGATGCCGGTGCCGTAGAAGAGATTGGCGGGCAGGCCGATGATGGCTCGGATGACGCCGCGCTGGATGAGGTTCCGGCGGATGACGCCCTCGGCGTTGCCGCGGAACAGCACGCCGTGCGGGAGGATGCACGCGCCTTTGCCGGTGCTCTTGAGCGAGCGGAGGATGTGCAGCAGATAGGCGTAGTCGCCCTGCTTGGCGGGCGGCACGCCGTAGCCGGAGAAACGCCCGTAGGGGTCGGCGTCGGGCATGAGGCCGGTGCTCCAGCGCTTGTCGCTGAAAGGCGGGTTGGCGACGACGTAGTCGAAGGTCTTGAGCGCGTCGCCCTCGGTGTAGTGCGGGTTGGCGAGAGTATTGCCCTGCTTGATCTCCGCCGTGGCGTAGTCGTGCAGGATCATGTTCATGCGGGCCAGGCCGGCGGTGGCGTTGTCCTTCTCCTGTCCGTAGAGGGTGACCTTGACGTCCTGGCCCTTGCCCGCCTCGTCGCCGACCTTCAAGAGGAGCGAGCCGGAACCGCAGGTCGGGTCGTAGACGGTGGTGTCGTTCGAGGTCTTCGCGTGCCGGATGCCGAGGATGTGGGCAATGATGCGGCTGACCTCGGCGGGGGTGTAGAACTGGCCCTTGCTCTTGCCGCTCTCGGTGGCGAAGTGCCGCATGAGATACTCGTAGGCGTCGCCGAGCAGGTCGTCGCCTTCGGCGCGGTTCTGCGAGAAATCGAGGGCGGGGTCCTCGAAGATGGCGATGAGGTTGGTGAGGCGGTCCACCATCTCCTTGCCGCTGCCGAGCTTGTTCGGGTCATTGAAGTCCGGCATGTCGGAAAGCTGGTTCGCGTTGGCGAGCGGCCCGAGGATCTTCTTGTTGATGTCGTCGCCGATGTCCTTGGTGCCCTTGAGCGCGACCAGGTCGGCGAAGCTGGCGCCGGGCGGGATGGTGATGGGGGCGTAGGGCTTG
>CAIWGR010000504.1 GCA_903912275.1 uncultured delta proteobacterium | reverse complement strand
GAGGAGACCAGCACATGCGCCTTGGTGCCCACGATCTTGTCGCGCAGGTCGTTCTCGAAGCCGCCCATGACCGCCAGTACGATGATCATCGCGGTGACGCCGAGCGAGACAGCCAAGATGGAGAGCGTGGAGGTGAGCGACGGCAGACGCGGGTTGTTGCGGCTGCCGAAGTAGCGGCGCGCCAGCAGCCAGTGGTAGCTGGCGGTGAGCGCGACCTTCGGCTGCTGCATCCCTGGGTCGGTCATTCGGGGCGCATGTGGGGAAAGAGGATGACGTCGCGGATGGAGGCGCTGTCTGTCAGCAGCATCACGAGGCGGTCGATACCGATGCCCTCGCCTGCGGCAGGCGGCATGCCATACTCCAGGGCGCGGACGTAGTCCTCGTCCATGGGCATCGCCTCGTCGTCACCGCCGGCCTTAGCCTCGAGCTGCGCAGCGAAGCGGCCGTACTGGTCTTCGGGGTCGTTGAGCTCCGAGAAGGCGTTGGCCAGCTCGCGGCCCAGCACATAGAGTTCAAAGCGGTCGACCAGCTCGGGGTTCGACTCTTTGCGGCGGGCGAGCGGCGAGGCGCTGGCGGGGAAGTCGACGACAAAGGTGGGCTGGATGAGCGTGTGCTCCACGCGGCGTTCGAAGAGTTCGACGAGCAGTCTGCCCTTGTCGAGTTTGGCCACGTCGGCGCCGGCCTTGCGTGCGGCCTCGCGCAGGAAGTCGAGGTCGTCGAGCTGCGCCTCCTCTACGCCGAGCGCCTCGGCAACACCTTCCGACATGCGGAGGCGGCGCCACGGACGGGCGAAGCTCACCTCCTGCTCCTCCGCGACGAAGCGGATTTCGCCGGCCTCGTTGGGGGTGTGGATGGTGGCGGCGACCTCACAGAGCATCTCTTCGGTGAGCTCCATCATGTCCTCCCAGGTCGCGTACGCCTGGTAGAACTCGAGCATGGTGAACTCGGGGTTGTGCTTGCGCGACAAGCCCTCGTTGCGGAAGTTTCGGTTGATCTCGTAGACCCGCTCCATGCCGCCAACCAGGAGCCGCTTGAGGTAGAGCTCCGGCGCGATGCGCATGAAGAGCTGCATGTTGAGCGCGTTGTGGTGGGTCGCAAAGGGGCGAGCCGCCGCGCCGCCCGGCGTGGCATGCATCATGGGCGTCTCGACCTCGAGGTAGTCGCGGCGGTCGAGGAAGCTGCGGATGGCGCTGACGATGCGGGTCCGCTTGTAGAAGACCTCGCGCACCTCGTCGTTCATCACCAGGTCGACGTAGCGCATGCGGTAGCGCTGCTCGACATCGGAGAGCCCCTTGAACTTGTCGGGGAGCGGGCGGATGCTCTTGGTGAGCATGATGATCTCGGTCGCGGCGACCGAGAGTTCGCCCGTCTTCGTGCGCATCAGCGTGCCGCGGACGCCGAGGATGTCGCCGAGGTCGAAGGTGAGGAGGCGGTCGAAGAGCTCCTGGCCGACGCTGCCGAGCGAGACGAAGACCTGGAGGAAGTTGTCGTCGCTCGGCGCCCCCTTGAGGCCCTCGCGGCAGGTGCGGTCGGCAATCTTGAGGAAGGCGGCCTTGCCCATCTTGCGGAAGAGGCGGAGCCGTCCGGCAACGGTCACGGGGATGGCCCGCTCGGCGAGCTCCTCGGCGCTCAGCGAACCGGCCTCGGCATAGACCTGCGCGGCGGTGTGGCTGACCTCAAAGCCGTTGGCGAAGGGGCTGGTGCCGGCCTCGCGGAGGGCGTCGACCTTGGCAACACGCTCCTGCACGATGTGGTTGTCGAAGCGGTCGCGATAGGCAGAGATGCGTTGGTCGTGGCTCATGTGAGGGGCCGTCAGTAGGCTTCGTCGGAGTGCGCGACGGCGATGCCCTTGCGAGCTGCCATCGCGTTCGCGAACTGGAGGAGATAGGTGTCGATGAAGGGCTGGATGTCGCCGTCGAGGACGCCGCCCGTGTTGCTGGTTTCGTGCTGGGTCCGGAGGTCTTTGACCATCTGGTAGGGCGCGAGGACGTAGCTGCGGATCTGGCTGCCCCAGCCCACATCGGCCTTGTCGGCGTAGAGCGCTGCATTGATGGCTTCGCGCTTGCGCTGCTCTTCTTCGTAGAGCCGGCTGCGGAGCATCTTCATGGCCGTGGAGCGGTTCTTGAGCTGCGAGCGCTCGCTCTGGCACTGCACGACGGTGTTGGTCGGGATGTGGGTGATTCGGACGGCCGAGTCGGTCCGGTTGACGTGCTGTCCGCCGGAGCCCGAGGCGCGGTAGGTGTCGATGCGGAGGTCGGCCTCCTTGATGTCGACCTCGATGGCGTCGTCGATTTCGGGGAGCACGCCGACCGAGGCAAACGAGGTGTGGCGGCGGGCCTGGCTGTCGAAGGGGGAGATGCGCACGAGCCGGTGCACGCCCGTCTCCGGTCGGAGGTAGCCGAAGGCGAACTCGCCGGTGACGTGGAAGGTGGCGCCCTTGATGCCCGCCTCTTCGCCATCCTGATAGTCGAGGACTTCGGTCTTCCAGCCCTTCTTCTCACAGAAGCGGAGGTACATGCGGTAGAGCATGTGGGCCCAGTCTTGGCTCTCGGTTCCACCGGCGCCGGCGGAGATGGTGACGATGGCGTTGTTGCGATCGTTGGGGCCGCTGAGCATGCGCTCCAGCTCCATCTTCTCGAGCACAGCGTCGGCCTCGGCGAGCGCGGCCTTGAGGTCGGCGGCGACGGCCTCTTCGCCCATCTCCGCGCCCAGTTCGAGCAGTGCGCCGCAGTCGGCAAGCTTGCCAGACAGCTCCTTGAAGAAGGTCAGCACCTTCTCCAGGTTGGCCCGCTCCTGCATGACGGTCTGCGCCTTGTCCGCGTCGCCCCAGAAGGCGGGGTCGGACATCTGATAGTTCAGCTCTTGGAGTTTCTCGGTCTTGCGAGCGACGTCAAAGATACCCCCGGAGCTCGCCAAGCCGCTGATTCAGCGACTGGAGCTCTTCACGAAACTGTTCCATCTTTGGGACCCTGGGCGCGGCGCCGGATGGGCGCGTGTTGCGGCTGTCGGTTAGCCCCGCGCGAGCGGCTGCGTCAAGCGGCTTATGGGCTCAGGGCACTGCCGCTGCGGCTGCGGCGAAGCGGGTCGCCTGCTTGGCGTAGTAGGGGTCGGCGGGCTCATCGGCCTGCGCGCGGGCCGACTCCGTGGCGGCCCCATGGAGGTCGCCGTTCGCGGCGAGGAGTTCTGCAAGCGTGTCGCGGAGGCCGGCATCCTTGGGGGCCAGTTCGAGGCCGCGGCGGGCGATGGCGATGCCGGTCGCAAACTCACGCTTCTCACGGAAGTAGAACCAGGCGATGGCGTTGGCCGTACCTGCATCGGGCTCGGCTGCGAAGGCCCGCTCAGCGGCGGCGGCCGCGGCGGGTGCGTTGCCGGCCTTGAGGTAGGCGACCACGGTCTGCACCCGCGCTTCGGAGGCCTCGTCGGAGCCGGGGAAGTCGCGCTCGATGCGGACGAAGGTCTCGACCGCTTTGGCATACTGCTTCGAGCCGCGCAGGAAGTGATACTTGCCGAGCACCATGAGTGCCCGCCGGTCGAGGCCGGTGGCGCTGCCTTTGGCGCGCTGGATGACAGTCTGCAGCGCAACCTCCGCCTCGTTGGCGAGCCCGCGCACCGAGGCGCGGAATCCGAAGTCGAAGAGCAGTTCGAGGTCATCCGGCGCGGCCTTCACCTGCTCCCGGAGCGCCTCGAGCGTGCCCTTGCCGGAGAGGTCATCGGTGAGCGCAGCGGCGAATTCGGTTGCCGGAAGGAAGCCGAAGACGCGGTCGATCTCGGTGCCGTCGCCGCGGAGCAGCAGGACGGTCGGATAGCCGACCACATGGTAGCGCTCGACGAGCGGAATCCCGGCTTCCGACTCGGCGTCGATGCGCATCGCCACCATGCCGTCGGTGACGTTCGCTACCTCTTCGGTCGGGAAGACCTCGGCATCGAGCTTTTGGCAGGGGCCGCACCAGGTGGCGTAGATATCGAGGAGCAGCGGCTTGCCCGCTGCCTTGGCCTGGTCGAGCGCCGCTTGGAAGGAGCCCTCGGTCCAGCGGACGCCGGCGGCAGAGGCGCTGGCGGGACGCAGCAAGAGGAGCGCAACAGGGAGCAGAAGTGCGACAACGGCTCGCAGCGACAGACGAAAGGGGTTCATGAAGCGCTCGGGGGTTGGTGGCTGCAGAAGGTGGTCAGCGCATCGGGTGGTCGAGCCACTCGGGCAGGCCGGCGACGGCGGTGCGGGTGGCGGCGTCGATGGGGAAGGCCCATGCCTCATAGAAGTTGATGAGGTTGAAGCCGGCCGCGCGCGACGACTCGATGACCCAGACCTGGATGCGGGCGTTGTCGTCGTCGGCCGGTCGCTCCGCGGCAGTCATGTTGCGGTAGCGGGTAAAGAGCGTGGTGAAGAGCTCCCAGCCGAACCGCTCCTGGAGCTGAAGGTAGGTCTCGAGCGCTGTCCAGACCGACCAGTTTGCGAAGTCGGGCGCGCGGCGCCAGCTGGCGATCGTCGAGGCGCGGCTCGCAGCGGTGATGGCAGGGTGGGCCGAGGCGCGCGGGATATTGGCCACCTCCTCGGAGAGGTAGACCGACCAGAGATTGCAGGTGGTATCGGTGGTGCCGGGCAGGATCCAGTCGTTCCACTGGTGGTTGTGGCCGAACTCGTGGAAGGGGCCCCACATGCCGTCTGCGGCGCTGCCGCTCACGAGCGCAACCTGGGGCGCTGCATCGAGGTGGCCCATCACGGGGTAGCCGGAGTGGAGGTAGCCCGCGCTGATCTCACGGTCTGCAACGATGCGCTCGCTGCGGAGCGTGGAGCGGTCGAAGCCGGAGAGCGTGCCGGCCGCCGTCATCGCACGGGCCCAGAAGTCCTCCGGTGCCGCGGGGTCTGCGACCTCGCGGGCCACCGAGGCGGGGATGGTGCCAATCCAGCCAGCGGTCTCAATCTCTGCCCAGGGCGCGCCGAGCTGCTGCATCGCCTGCCAGTCGGCGAGCGTGTCGCGGCCCCGGACATGGTGGGCCATCGCGACGGCGCCAACGATGGTCACGGTGACAGGTCCGAGCGAAGCGGTGCGAGGAACCGTGATGTAGATGGGGCCGCCGAAGCCGTTCGCGATGAGCGTGACTGCCTCTGCGAGCGGCGCGCTGCGGACGATGCGGGGCATGCGGGGCCAGCTGTCGAGGCCGAAGAGGGTGTCGGTGTGGGCGCCAACCTGAACGCCGAGGCCGTCGCCGGCGACGTTGGCGGCGATGGTGACGGTGATGAGCTCACCGGGCGCGGCGTAGAGGCCGGTGCTGCGCCAGAGGTCGTCGCCGGCCCCCGAATAGACGAAGTTGAGCGGGTAGCCGGCATCGTTTCCGTCGATGGTCAGCGTCTTGGAGATCCGCGGCGCATCCTGCGCGACGGGGCCGGGGAAGTCGCTGCCGGCAGGGTGGGCAACGACCTGCTCCGCAGGCAGATCGAGCGCCTCGCGGATCTGCACACGGGCTGCCAGGGCGCGAACGGGCTCCGAGGCAGGCACCACCGGGTCGGCCTCGGTCGGGACGACGGCGCCCTGCCCTGCGCTGAAGGCCTGCGCGGCGGCGAAGATGGGAGAGTCTGTGGGTACCCAGGAGACCGCGACGCCTGCAGCGGAGGCAGAGCGGTCGGCTTCGGCGGACGAGAGCGAGATCTGGCCGGCATCGACTGCGGCCATCGCGTCGAGCGCGCAGGTGGCTTGGAGCAGGTCGGAGGCGCGGTGGGCAACGAGGTCGTAGGCGCCGGAATCGGCGGTATCGCCCGTGACGAGGATGCCGGTGGGACGGAGCAGTTTGTTGCCCGGGAAGTTGGTCGCCTCGTCGTCTCGCGACTGGCCCCACCACCAGGCGTGGCCGCCACTGATCAAACCGCCGCCGGCCTCCACAAAGGCGTGGATGTTGGCGAGGTTGGTCGCGGAGTACTCCTCGTAGTTGGTGGTCACGAAGACATCGACGCCATCGAGGGCATCGGCGGCGCCGACGACGACCGTGTAGCCTTCGGCTTCGAGCAGCGCGGCGGCCCTGTCGTAGCTCCGGTCGAGCGCGATGACGCCCGTGTGACTGCTGCCAGTTCCCGCCCAGGCAACCGCGTTGCGCACCAGCTGTGCGAGGCCCGGCGAGGCCGCGTCGTCGCGGTTCAACAGCCCCTCGTGGGCAATCGTGAACACCCTGCCCGCGCCCTGAAAGGCTGCTGCTGCGATGATGCGCTCTCCGCTGTCGACGATGACGGGGAAGGCGTTTCGGCCGCCGACGACGAGGTAGGAGGGCAGCGCACCGTCGGTGTCGAACGAGGTTACCCCGTCGAGCAGCAGGGCCCGCTCGGCCTCCGCGTCACAGCTACAGCGGAAGCCGCCGCCATCGGTCTCGATGCAGGAGGCGATCGCCGAAGGCCCGCACCGCGCGACGGCGTCGGCGCAGGCCGAGACGGGTGCGGTGTCGCCGCCTGTGTCGCCGCCCGTGTCGCCGCCCGTGTCGCCGCTACCGGCCGTGGTGTCGGCCGAGGTGCCCGTGTCATCTACCGTATCGCCCGAACCCGCAGCGTCACCGCCCGCGTCCGTAGAGGCGTCGACCGTCGTGTCGGCTTCGATGATGCCGTTGGAGGCGCCGCCGTCAGACCCGCAGGCAGCGACCGTGGACAGAAGGAGCGAGAGGGAGAGAGACCAAGCAGCGTTGCGCAAAGCGAGACCCGAGAAAGAGGAGCAAAGATGTTGCCCTGCAAAGCAGCAACTCCCGCCCGTTGGCAAGCCTCTTCAGCGCTTCGTTACCAGGTCGCGGAGTTTCTCTGCGAGAGCCCGTGCCTCAAGGTCGAGCAGCGGCTGGCGACTCGCATCGACCGTCACCTCCACCAGCAGGTCGCCGGTCTTTCCGCCACGCGTCACGCCCTTGCCCGGGACGCGGACGCGGTGGCCGGCAGAGTGCCCGGGCGGGATGGGGACAGGCGTGAGGCCGTCGAGGGTCTCGACCGATGCGTCGCAGCCGAGCAGCGCGTCGATGGGGCCGATGGTGGCCGTGGAGATGAGCGAGATGCCCTCGCGCCGGAGCGTGCGGTGGGGTTCGACCTGTACTTCGAGCATGAGGTCGCCGGGCGCGGCACCGCCGATGCCGTCGCCGCCCTTGCCCTTGATGCGGAGCTTGTCGCCGTTGTCGGCCCCCGACGGGATGTTCACGCTGAGCGACTTGGACTCTGCGATCAGACCCTGGCCGCGGCAGCGCGAGCAGGCTGCGTTACCGGAGATGCCGCGTCCGCTGCAGGCGGGGCAGGCGGTGGGGCGCTCATACTGGAACTTGGTCGTGAGGCCGCGCGCTGCCTGGTCGAAGCGGATGCGGATTTTGAGGTCGAGCTGGCTGCCGGGCGTAGGGCCTTTGGCGCGGGGCGCGAATCCTCCGAAACCACCGCCGCCACCGCCGAAGGGGCTGCCGGCTCCAAACAGGTCGAAGAGGTCTTTGAGGTCTGCACTGCCCGGGCCGGGGCCACGCGGCGCCTGCCGTCCCGCTGCGGCTGCACGGGGATCGAAGCCCTCCTGCAGCCCTGCGGCGCCAAACTTGTCGAAGCGGGCCCGCTTGTCGTCGTCGGAGAGGATCTCGTAGGCTGTGGAGACGGCCTTGAACTTCTCTTCCGCGGCGGCGTTGTCGGGGTTGTGGTCGGGGTGGTAGCTCCGCGCCAGCTTCCGATAGGCCTTCTTGATCTCGTCTGCGGTCGCCGTCCGGCTGACGCCGAGCGTCTTGTAGGGGTCCAAAGGCATCTCTCCACGCAGCGGCAAGGGAACGGCGCCGAGCCTAACGGGTGTTGGTACTGCGTGGAAGCGGAAGGCGTCGATTGCATTTTGCGCGGGCGCGGGAGCGTGTAGTCACGCTCCAAACTACGAGGTGTCGCACATGTCGAACGCAAGCATCGCTCAGGCTCTTGGTCAGTCCCTCGCCCCCGAACATGCGGCCCTCGTGGAAGCGCTGCGCGCGGCCTCCGCCTCCGACGATGCGGCCGAGGCTGCGCGGCTTCTGCGCGTTGCTGCGGAGGAGGCTGGCAGCGACGCTCCGCTCTATCACCTCACCGCAGCGGATCTCCTGAGCCCGCTCCCCGCGCACAGGCGCGAACGCCTCAACCATCTCCGTGCCGCCTACGCAGGCGCGGCCGGCTGGCAGCGGGAGCTCGAGGCGGCCTGGAGCGCCGCCGGCGTGGCCGACGCCCGCGCTGTTGTGGCGCTCGAGCAGTCTGTGCACCTCGACCCGACCGATATCTCGCGCGCCGAAATGGCCGTAGCGGAGGCCGACCGGGCCGGCTGCCTTCCGCTGCTCGCGGAGGCCTGGGCACAGCTCATCATGCTCCGTCGGAGCGAAGCGCTCCGCTGTGCCCTCGAGCTCGAACTGCGGCTCGATGCGCCGGACGCATCCGAGATTGAGGCCACCTACGAGTCTGCCCTGCGCCTCTCCATGCAGCAGGAGCGGCTCGTCGCCTGGCTCACCCGTCGCTGGGAGCGCGATCTTTCCGCGCCTTCGGTCGCGAGCATCGAGGCCGGCGTGGAGCTCATCGGGCTTCATGCGGCCGCCGGTGAAATCGACCGTGCAGCCGCCATCGCGCGGCTGCTCTGGCACCAGACCGGTATCAGTTCCAACGCTACGAGCGAGGCGCTCGACGCCCTGGAGCGTTCTGCGCCCAAGGCGCTTCCCACCCTCTTGCTGCTGCGGCAGCGGGCCGAACTGCTCGAGCGCTGGGACGAGGCGATGGACCGCCTCGAGGAGGAGGCGCAGGCGACCGAGCAGCCCGTCGCCGCCGCGCAGCTCCTGCTCCACGCCGCCAGCATTGCGGTCGAGCGGGCCCAGTCACCGGGTCGCTCGCTCGATCTGATCCGACGCGCAACCCTGCTCGACACCGGTGTCCGCGCCCGCGCCGCCGCGCTGCTGGATGCCGCGATCGCACGGTCCACCGGGGCCCTTCGCGACGAGCTGCTCGCCGACCGCCGCAGCCTCGCCGGATCGCTCGGCGATTGGTCCACGCTCTACCGCCTCTCCCTTGAGCAGCTGCCCGCTGTCGTCGCAGCCGAGGCACGCGCTTCGCTCCTCTTGGAGCTTGGCGAGATGGAGCAGCGGGGGCTCGCCACGCCGCAGTCGGCCATGGAGCGGTTTGTCGCGGCAGCGGAGCTGGCCGAGAAGGAGGCGACGAAGCAGCTCGCAGTCGAGCAACTCTACCGGATGCTGGAGCAGCCCGAGGTGCAGCTCACCGTCGCGGACCGCCTCATCATGCTGCTGAGCGGCGACGACCAACGGCCGGCACGGCTCGCCATGCACCGGTTCCTGGCAGACCGCATCGCCGCGCCGGAAGGACGGCTCGAGCACCTGGTCGCGATTGCGCGCACGCTCGAAGCCATGGTCGACGAAGGCGCAGAGGCCGCCTGGCAGCGCTGCTTCGAGGCCTCGCCGGCGCTCGACGAGGCATGGGAACGGTCCCGGGCGCTCGCAATGCAGCGCGGCGATGGGCAGCGGGCCTTTGCGCTCATTGATGCCCAGATCTCCTGCGCCACCGATCCCGAAAGGGCCGCGGCGCTGGCCCGTATCCGGCTCCAGAACGCTGCCGGCTGGACCGGAGACCATCGCGCCGCCTGGGGCGCCACCGCAGCCCTCTTCCTCCTCGACGCAGAGGCGTCCGAAGTCCCGACCTCGCTGTCTGCGCTCGCGCAGGCGCCCGAAGCGGTCGAGATGCTCGCCCTGCTCGAACAACACCTCACAGCCAACGCGGAGGCCCACCTCGTCGAGCGCTGGCTTCGCCTCTCCATCGCAGCGCTCGGTTGGCGCCACCCCTACGCCCTCTCGCTCGCCGTCGGCCTGCTCGACCGGAGCCCCAACGACGCCGAATTCGCTGCGGAGGTCGAAGCGGCTGTCGAGGCAGCGGGCAGCGCCGAGCAGAAGTTGCACCTGCTCCGCCGCACAGCCTCGCGCTACCCCGATGATGCAGCCGCCACCCTTGCGCTGGCGAGACACCTCGCAGGCGCCGGTGCATCGGACGAGGCCCAGGCGCTGCTGCAGGCCGCAGCGGAGCGCCTCCCCGAAGAGGCTGCGCTCTGGCGCGAAATCATCGCCATCGCCCGCGCGACCGGGAGCACCGTCGCAGAGGTCGTCGCACTCGAGGCCCTCGCCGAACTCGCCGGGCTGTCGGCCACCGAACGGTTCGATGCGCTCATGGCGCTCGCCCGTCACTACGACCGCACGCTCGGCCGTCCCGATCTCGCGGTCGCACGGGCGAGCGCAGCCTGCCGCATCCGACCGACCGACGCCGATGCCATCGGTCTGCTCCGCGATCATGCAGCCAGCTTCGGCGACTTCGGTCCGCTCGAGTCCGCGCTCGCCATCGCAGGAGGGCTCGCAGATGGAGATCCCGAGGGCAGGCTCTCGCTTGAGCGACTCCAACTCGCGCTCCGCCGCGGCGCATCGGACGCCCCGGCGATGGCCACGGCCCTGGTGGCTCGCGCGGGACTCCCTGCAGAGGTCAGCGCGCTCGCGCGCGCCATCGCCACAACGCTGGCGGCCGCGGACGACACGCTCACCTTTGAT
>CAIWGR010000503.1 GCA_903912275.1 uncultured delta proteobacterium | reverse complement strand
CTCCACGGCGCCAACCGCCTCGCCTCCAACAGCCTGCTCGAAGGCCTCGTCTTCGGCGCGCGCGCCGTTGCACACGCAGCAGCCCGCATCGAGGGGGTGGCCGCCTACCCGTTGCCTGAAGTACCGACCTGGAACCGGGGCAGGGCGCGCTCGCCCGATGAGGCCGTCATCGTCTCTCAGAACTGGGACGAGATCCGCCGCTTCATGTGGAACTATGTGGGCATCGTCCGTTCCACCAAGCGACTCCTTCGCGCCCGCCGCCGTATCGATCTGCTGCTGTCGGAAATCGTCGAGTACTTCTGGGATCACGATGTCGACAACGACATCATCGAGCTTCGGAACATCGCCATGGTCTCCAAACTCATCATTGAGTCGGCCCTTCGGCGCACCGAAAGCCGCGGCCTCCACTACACACTCGACTTCCCCGACCTGGGCCGCGGTGCGCCACTTCCGACGCGGCTGGACCGGCGCCAACTCGAGGGAGCCTTCTGGCTCCGGCCCGCGCTCCGCGGAGGGTCGTAGCGGCCCAAATGATACTTGACGCATCGCGTTCAAACGACCACTTCACCGCGCGACTCGAACGAGGAAGAGGCGGCCAATGCGGAACGACACGCTGGTATTTTCCGGACGATCCCACCCACAGCTCGCAACGAGCATTTGTGCGGAGCTTGGGGTCTCTCTCGGCCGTTCGGAGGTCATACGATTCTCCAACGAAAACCTCATGGTTCAGGTGCACGAAAATGTGCGCGAGGCCGATGTGTTCGTCGTGCAGACCAGCAGTTCGCCCGTCAATGAGCACCTCATGGAGCTGCTTATCTTCATCGACGCGCTCAAACGGGCCTCCGCCCGTCGCGTGACCGCGGTCATGCCCTATTTCCCCTACGCGCGGTCCGACAAGAAGGACAAACCGCGCATCTCCATCACCGCCCGTCTCGTCGCCGACCTCCTCGAGGCAGCAGGCGCAGACCGGGTGCTGACCATGGACCTGCACTCTCCGCAGATTCAGGGCTTCTTCAAGATCCCGGTTGACCACCTCCAGTCCATGCCGCTGCTCGCAGACTTCATGCGTCGCGAGGCTGCCGGCAGCGACGCCGTCGTCGTGGCAACGGACGCGGGCGGAGCAAAGGACGCTGGCAAGCTGGCAAGCCTCCTCAACCTCGACCTCGCGATCATCGACAAGCGCCGCTACGCCGATGATGAGAGTGCCCGCGCTGAGAACCTCATCGGCGATGTGCGCGGTCGTACCGCCTTCGTTGCCGACGACGAAATCGCCAGCGGCGGCACCCTTCTCCAGGCCGCCGACATCCTGCGACGCTCCGGCGCCACCCGCGTTGTCGCCGGTGCCACACATGCTGTCTTCACCGGCTCTGCTTCTAAGAACATGCAGGCCAGCATGCTCGACAAGATTGTCGTCACCGATACCATCCCGATCCCCGACGCCAAGCAGTTCGACAAGCTCAACGTGCTGACGGTTGCACCGCTCTTTGCTGCGGCCATCCGTTGCATCCACGACGGTCGCTCCGTGAGCGCGCTTTTCGAGACCCGCTAGCGGCTTCGGCCAGACTAGAGGCTGTCTGGCCCCAACTTTCCTACGAAGATGTTGCCGTTGTACCGGTAGGCCAGCTTGAAGAGCAGTTGTTGCTCCGAGAAGAGGCCGTCGCGCAGCCACAGGACGTCGCGGTTGTCGGTGATGCGTTGGTAACGGTACTGAAGACCGGCCCAGAAGGCGCCACCGTCCTGAGGCGAGTCGATGGGCAGGTCGAACCCGCCGCCGATGTGCCAGCCGTTTTCGCTGATCTCGGCATCGTGTGTCTCGCCCTTCAGCGAGGCCCAGTTCCACGAGATGCCGGCGGTCCCGTAAATGCCCGGCACGACGAAGGCGAACCAGCCGCCGCGGATGTTGCCCAGGAAGAAGGGGTGGGCGAGACCAGCCAACGAGACGGTGTGGCGGTTGATGTTGACGGTATCACCGCCAACGCGCGCCTGCGTGCTGTCTTGGGTGTAGGCCAATTCTCCGTCGAGCACGAGCTGGGTCGAGGCCATCTGCAGGAAGGCGCCAAAGAGCGGGGTGCGGACGGGTTTGTCGAAGAAGGTGGCGTCTTGCTGGGCCAATCCGCCGATGAGTCCGCCGCCGACGAATGAACCAATCCAGTTGGGCGGGTAGGCTCGGTACTCTGCCGTCGTGTCGAAGTAGGCGTCGCCCGGGTCGCGCGGACCGTCGGGGTAGCCGTCAAAGTCGTCGTTGGCATCGTCATCCCCGAGCCTCCCGCCACCCGGGACGCTGGGATCCGTACGGTGCGGGTAGCGAGGTCCTTCGTCATCTTCCGCTGCGGCCGAAACCGCAACCGAGAGGCAGGCCGCCAACGCGGATAGAAAGCGAAGGGAGGGTCGCACGGGGCAACCTCCTGAGCGGTCTGTTAGTTACCGACCGAGCTGCTGCCGGAGCTCGCTCCGATGAGCACGAAGGCGCCAACAGCAGCGAGCAGGCCACCAGCCGCGAGCGACCAGGTCTTGGTCGGGTTGAACTCCGACACAACGGCTCCCGTCACATCTTCGCGGCTCAGGAGGAGGTCGTAGTCGGGCGCGACCAGCTGGCTCTCGGTGAGGGCGAAGTTGAAGGGCGACACCGAGAACTCGCTCGTGGCGGTCTGAACCTTGATGGGCGTCGTGGCGCTTACTGAGACATCCATGCCCGCGCTGTCTTTCACCACCACCGACCGCGCGATGTGCGACGAGTCGAGGTTGGTGAGCTCATCCGTAGAAATGTTGTAGCGGTTGTAGCAGGCCGTCTGGACAGCGGTGAGCGCGACGAGAGCTGCGACGAGACGAAGAGCGGGCTTGTTCATGGGAGAGATTCAGCCGTGTGTGGGCCGCTAGGCCAGAAGAGCGACTCGTGCTCTAGACGAGAGATGCTGTGCCTGCAACCGTCAAAGGCGCGCCTTCGTCGCCTTCCGCACTCGCTTTCTCGATGCGGGCTGGCTAAAATCGCGGCCTCCTTGGAGAGTTATCATGTCGCAGCCGCTCATCTACCACCTCATCGACGAGTTTCGGGTCGGCGGGGCTCAGACCCATCTTGTTACGATGCTGGCAGATGCGACGCGTCGGTACCCCTACCGGCACCGGGTCGGGTGCCTCTTTGAAGACGGTGGTATCGCCGGCGACCTTCGTGCGCTCGGTATCGAGGTTGATATCTTTGACTTGCGGAGCGATTTTGAGAGCCGCCGTTACGACCGGGTTCTCCGCCGCCTGGCCCAGACGTTCCGTGCCACGAATCCAGCGGTCGTGGAGGCCCACCTCACCTGGAGTCGTCTGCTCGGGCTGCCCGCGGCGGCGCTCGCAGGCGTACCTCGCCGCATCGGCTTTGAGCAGGGCGACATCTACTTGAAGAGTCGCCCGATGCGGGCTGCGAACTTCGTCGGGCAGCTGGCCGCGCAGGAGGTGATCGTCTGCAGCGATGCACTCAAGCGCTGGGTGCAATCAACCCACGGCACCGCCGAGAGCCGACTGAAGGTCTTCCACAACTGCGTGGATGTGAAGCGGTTCGTGCCTCGTGCGTTAGAGGAGCCGCGCGCTGCGTTTGCGCTTCCGGAGAGCGCCCTTCGGTTGGTCACCGTCGGGACGCTCGGCCGCGGCGTCAACAAACGTGTCGACGTGAGCATCAGGGCAACCGCAGCGGCCGTCGCCCAGGGCGCGGATGTGGGCTTGGTCGTCATCGGTGATGGCGCGCAGCGCGGTGAACTCGAGGCGCTCGCGGCCGACCTGGGGATTGCGGACCGCGTGGACTTTCTCGGCATGCGGTCTGACGTTCCGACGCTCATCGCCTCATGCGATCTGTTCGTTCACGCGGCGCCGTTCGAACCCTTCGGCATCGTCTGTATTGAGGCGATGGCATGCGGTCTTCCGGTCATTGTGCCCGACGGAGGAGGCATCGGCGAAGCGGTTCGCCACGGCGAAACCGGATTCATCTACCGCACCCTTGACCACGATGCGCTGGCATCGTTTGTCGTGAGCTGCGCATCCGACCGCCAGAATGTCGCTGCGCTTGGTCGGGCGGCACTCCAGGATGTGCGGGCGCGATTCACGGTTGAGCGCTACGTGGATCGGCTCTACCAAAGCTACGCTTTGCCATAGCGGCTGCGTTCGGTGTACGGCATCGGCGAATCGGCCTCGCGAAGGTCGAGCTGAAACGAGGAGTTCCCCATGAGAGTGTTGGTGACAGGCGGAGCAGGTTTTATCGGTTCGCACCTGTGCGAGCGGCTCCTCGACGACGGCCACGAGGTCATCTGCCTCGACAACTTCTTCACGGGCCGGCGCCAGCATGTGGCGCATCTGCTCGACAACCACCGCTTCGAAATCATCCGCCACGATGTCGTCGATCCCATCCTCCTGGAGGTCGACCGGATCTTCAACATGGCGTGTCCCGCATCGCCGGTGCACTACCAGTACAACCCGGTCAAGACGGTCAAAACCTCGGTCATGGGCGCCATCAACATGCTCGGCTTGGCCAAGCGGGTGCGCGGGCGACTCCTGCAGGCCTCGACGAGCGAGGTCTACGGCGACCCCCACGTGCACCCGCAGCGCGAAGACTACTGGGGACACGTGAACCCCATCGGGCCCCGGGCCTGTTACGACGAGGGGAAGCGGGTCGCGGAGACCCTCTGCTTCGACTATCATCGGCAGAATGGCGTGGATGTGCGCGTTGTCCGCATCTTCAACACCTATGGCCCTCGGATGCTGCTTGACGATGGACGCGTCGTCTCGAACTTCATCGTTCAGGCGCTCCAGGGCAACGACATCACCATCTATGGCAGCGGAGAGCAGACCCGCTCCTTCTGCTATGTCGACGACCTCGTAGAGGGGCTTGTCCGCATGATGGATCAGGACGACTTCAACGGCCCCGTCAACCTCGGCAATCCGAACGAAATCACGATTCGTGAGCTCGCCTCGCGGGTCATCGAGCTGACCGGGAGCCGTTCGAAGCTCATCGAGATGCCGCTGCCCAAAGATGACCCCTATCGGCGGCGCCCCGACATCACGCTGGCGCAGGAGAAGCTCGACTGGACTCCATCGGTCGGTCTGGAGCAGGGGTTGCGCTTGGCGATCGCCTACTTTGACGAGGCGCTCCGGTCGGAGCGTTCGGCCGACCTACGCGTGGCCCGGTAGCGACCTCGCGAAGCGGCGCGGCGACCACAGCCCCACGCCTGTCGCTACTTGCCCCCCCTTCACCATGTTGGTAGCCTCCGCCATCGAATCCTCGACGGCGTGCGCTCGAGGCGGGCTTCGGCCTGCCCACGAGCATCGAACCATCGGAGCCCTGATGATACGGCGAACCACGACTCTCCTGCTCGGCATCTTCATCGGCCTGTTTGTCGCGGGCTGTGAAGACGCGAGCCTTTCGTCGGGCGCCACGGGTGGAGAGCAGGACTGGGGCGCGCGTCCCAACCTGCCCGATGGCGGCACGCCTGACAGCGAACTCCCCCCGTCGGGTGAGCTTGGCTGCGTGCTCATCCCCAGTGTTGCCGGCGACATCTTTGTGGGTGTCGACTCGGCCATTCGGCTCGGCGTCTACCAATACTCGCTCGAGACGGGGCAGCCGGAGCAGGGCGCCGAGATCGGCTTTGAGATCCTTGATGGCTCAACGGACGGCAGCCTCTCGGTCCGCTCCGCCACCTCGGACGAGACCGGCCTGGCCGACGTCCGGCTCGTCGCAGGCAACCTGCCGGGCACCATCACCGTCCGTGCCACCAGCCCCTGCGCCAACTCGCTTTCGTTTGAGGTAGCGGTGATGGAGCTGCCTTCGGGCGACCTGACGGTGGGCCTGAACTATCCCTTCCGCGATGTCTACGATGTCTCGCCGGTTCAGATTCGCATCTACCCCACGGACGAGCTGAACTGCCGCGAGATCGCGCGCGGTGCGGTGCCTTCGGGTGAGATTTACGCCAGCGAGGTCGCCTCGGTGGCCGGCACGGCCCGTTTCAGTGCCATGCCGGTCGATGTTCCCTACACCATCCTGGCGACAGGCATGGGTGCCACAGGCGAGCGGGCGGCGCATGGCTGCGTAGACAATGTGCTGCTGCGCGAGGGGCGCGAGACCCCCATCACGGTCGACCTCTTCCTGCTGCCGCTCGACCCCGTGGGCGATTACGAGGTGATCACCAACTACGACTTCCGTGACGCCGTCTCGGAGTCGGGCCAGGTGGGCGCGCTGATCGTGCAGATCCTCGACATCTTCGACGACCCCGGCCGCGGCATCGTGGACTTCCTGCTCAACCTGGTCGAGGACTATGTGGGTGGCCTTATCTCGGGCGTCATCAGCTTCTTCTTCGACCTGACGGGGCTCGGCGATGTGATCGGCGATGCCATCAATGACCTCATCGCGAGCGTGCCCTTCTTGTCGGATATCGTGACCATCGGCCGAGACATCCGAGGCATCATCGCGGAGCTCGAGGTGATATCGCACCTGAGTATCGGCAAGCTGGGGTCGGACTATGAAATCTTCGGCGTCGACAACTGGATCGGGTTGGCACTCTACTGGCGGCTTGGCTGCACGCCGGCAGACGGGCCCGACTGTGGCCGCATCCCGATCGTGGTGGACGAGGGCTTCGGCGCGCTTCGAGGCGAATGGACGGGCCGCGTGCTGGGCTACAACCACCTCGACATCGACCGCCACCCCATCGACTTCGAGTATGGCCGCGTCATCCTCTACGCGCTCGAGTATCTGGTGCTGCCCGCCATCGTGGGACGCCCCGGGCCGGTGACGCTCGAGAACCTGATGGCCGATATCATCAACTGCGATGGCATTGGCGACTTCGTGGCCGGCGGCGACGGCTCCTGCCGTTGCGCGCTTGGCGCCTGCATCTGCGACAGCGATGTCGAGGGCTTCTGCAACTCCTTCATCTCGCTGACCTTCGGCTCGCTGTTCCGAGGCTTTGTCGATGCGCTTTCGTTCGACGCGGTGCTCGACCTTCGCGGAGGCTGCGATGTGGTGAACACCGACGATCAGCTCGACATCGATGAGCTGGTGAACGGTCAGTACATCGGCAACATCACGATCAACGGCACGCCGACGCCGTTTGGTGGCACCTTCCACGGCACGCGGCTCTAGACAAAAGCGGGCGGGCAGGGCGATGGCTCTTGACAGGTGAGGCTGATTGGCGTAATCGCTCGCTCCCCGTTGCTCCCCTGCCGAGCAAAGGTCTCTTCGGGGATCGTCTAATGGCAGGACTGCGGATTCTGATTCCGCCTATCTAGGTTCGAATCCTAGTCCCCGAACTTACAATTTGGCGCGTTCGTCTAGCGGTAAGGACGCCGGCCTCTCACGTCGGTAACACGGGTTCGATTCCCGTACGCGCTACTTTCTTTCTCCGTTGAGCCCGGAGCCACTCTCCCATGCGCTTTGGCGGTTGTGGGTGGAGCGTTTCGGCGCGAAGCTGCTAGCAAAGCTGGCCTGCGGATGAGCGTTGCTGGCAGGGTTCGCCAGCGCAGGGCGGCTGTCGTGCTGCTGCTGTCGGAGGTTGTCTCGGGGGCTCTCCGAGGCGGCGCAAAAGAGGGCCGCCGCGACCCTTCAACGGCCTTCACTGCTGGACGGCGAGCGCGATGGGATGGTAGCCTCGAAGGCAGGAGACCCAGCATGCCGAAGAGACCAAGACCTTCTGTCGCCAACGGGGCCTCCGCCACCATCTCCGCAGAGACGGCCGGCATCTTTAGCCTGCCTGCCCGCAGGCGGCAGCCGGTCTCGATTGGGAGCGTCTTCGCCGGCCGCTACCTGGTGGAGGAGCGCATCGGTTCGGGAGGCTTCGGCACCGTCTACCGAGGGCGCGATCTGGTGAGCGAACGGGAGGTTGCCGTGAAGCTCTTCGAGTCGGGCGGCGATTCCCAGCTCTCGTGGGTGCGGCAAGAGGTCTCGATGCTTCGGCTGCTGCAGTTCCCGGGTGTTGTGCCGCTGATTGACGACGGGATTCGCGACGGCGCGGCCTACCTTGTGACGGAGTTTCAGGAGGCGCGACCCTTCCCCGGATTCGAGGGACCGGCGACATGGGAGCAGATCGCGGAGGCGACGCGGTCGCTCCTCGAGGTGCTCGAGCGTGTGCATGGCCAGCGGGTCATCCATCGCGACCTCAAGCCCGGCAATGTGCTGGTCGACGGGGAGGGACGAGCCATCCTGCTCGACTTTGGTGTGGCGGCCGACTTCGATCCCGAGGGGGCGCTGGTTCGCCACACCGGCCTGGTCGGGACCCCGGGCTACCTGGCGCCCGAGCAGCTCTTTGGCCGCCAGGCCGATGCCCGCACCGATCTCTTTGCCGTCGGTGTGATGCTCTACCGGACCCTCACAGGGTGGCCGGCTGTGGCCTGGGAGGCGGCAGGCGGGCCCGCTGAAACGCTCCGGCCGACGCTGCCGCTGGAGGCGGCGGGCGGGCCGCCTGATACGGGCTGGTCGACGATGCCGCGCCAGGCTGGAGGTTGGCTGCCCGCGCAGCAGACCGTGCGGGCGCTGGCCTGGCCCGAGGGCAGCCGCCTGCCCCCAGAAGTTGCAGATGTGATCTCCCAACTGCTGTCGTCCGACCCGGCCGACCGCCCTCCGTCGGCGCGCGCGGTGCGCGGTGTGCTCTTCGGTGACGATGTCGCCTCGTCGCATGCGCTGCCTGCGGCATTGGCGGCGGCGGTCGGAGAGCGGGCGCTCTGGACGGAGTTGGAGCTTCGGCAGCTCTTCGCGGGTCCCGACCCCATCTGGCATCTCCGCGAGGACGCGGCAGCAGCGCTCTACGAGCGGACAGGGGGGCAGACGGAGGAGATTCGGGAAGAGCTGATGACCTGGCTCTCGTCCGACTTCGCGCACTGGGATGGGTCGCGGGTTGTTGTGTCGCGGTCCCAGCTCGATCGGCTGCGGAACGGGCCCCGTCTGCGGAGCAGGACCGAGGTTCGCGGCGCGCTGTCGGTAGAGGCGCGCCACGTGCTCGGCTGGTGCGTCGCGGCGGGTCCGCGCGCGGTCCAGCGCTGGATCGACTCGTGCTCCAACCTGCCTCCTTCGCGGCTCGAGGCGGTCTGGCAGGAGCTCGAGGCAGCAGGGGCTGTGCGGCGGCTGCGAGAGGGCAGGGTGGAGGCGCTGGTAAGCTCTCCGGAGTTCGAAGCACTGCCGTCGGCGCAGGTGGCCGACATGCACCAGCGGCTTCGCTCCTACATCGACCGGGGTGACCCGGCGCGGCTCATCCATGCGTTGGCCTCGGGCAGCGCCGACTCGGTGTCGGAGGATGCGGAGGAGGTGGCGGAGCGGACCGCGCGGGATGGGCAGTTCGCCGAGGCGCGGGCTGCGTTGGCGGAGGGGCTTGCAGCGGAGCGTCGGCGGCCGAGCCCTGATGGCGAGCGCTGCTTTCGGTTGCTGGCACTGTGGCTGTCGGGCGTCGCCTCGGAGGCGACGATCGCGGGCGTGGATCGGCTGCTGTTCGAGGTTGATCGCACGCAGCTCAACGCCCAGAGCCGTCGCTGTCTGGAGTCTGTGGCGCACGCGGTGCGGCTCGGGTTTGAAGGGCGAGCGGGCGCGGCGCTGACGCTGCTCGAGTCGGTCCGTGCGGCGGATCGGGCGCGGCTGTTTGGCGTCTGGGAGACGGCACACGCCAACGTGGTGTTGAGCGGCGATTCTGAAACGGCAGACCGCGCGCTGCGGGGGCTGGAGGGCTGGGCTGCGCAATCGGGTCGGGCGGAGGCGCGGGTGGTTGTGGAGCAGACGCGGGCGACGGCGGCCTATCGGGCGCTGGCGTTCGAGACGATGGTGGAGCATGGGCAGCGGGCGGCCTCGCTGGCGGTCAGTCGTGGCAAGGTGACGGCCTCGTGGCTGCTGACGGCGAATGGGCTCAAGGAGCTGGGGCGCTTCGACGAGGCGCAGGCGCTGCTCGAGGCGGTGGCCTCCGAGGCGCGGTTGAGCCGCAACGCCACACACGAGGCGATAGCGGCGGTCCATCTTCGGTCGATCGCCTACCGCAGGGGTGAGGCCTCGGCGCCTGCGGCTGAGTTTGTGGAGGCGCTGCGGGCGCTTCCGGGGCTGCGGCCGCGCACGACGGGCCTTCTGACGGAGACGGCGCACGCCTGGAGGCTCGGCGACTCGGAGCGCGCGCGGTCGCTTGCGGTGGAGTGCGCGGAGGTGGCCCTGCGTGCGGGCACGCCGGAGATCTGCGACCTGATGTTGGCGCTGTTGGTGGAGCTAGGCGGCGAGGTGTCGGACGACGAGGTGGCCCGGGTCGCGTCGCGGGCCGCGCATGGCTGGGCACCTGGGCTTGCGGCGCAGACGTTGGCGCTGCTGGCTGGCCATCCGCGGGTCGACAGGCGGGTGTGCGAGGCGGTTGCGGTTCGCGCGTCGGCGTTCTGGCGGCAGTCGCTGGGGTCGGTGCGGCGTGAGGTACTATCGCCCGACGAGACGCTGGAGCGGCTTCGTTCGGCTCCGCCAGCGTCGGTTGATGCCGAGGGCTGACGGGGATCTGCATGCCGCGCGGATTCTTTTACCTGCTTCTTTGGCGGTATTAGAGGCCTTCAAGCTGGAGGGACGATTGGTCGTCCCTGCCACATTTGGGGGTCCCATGCAGTCGAAGTTCAGACTCTTTGTTGGTTCAGTGTTGCTCTTGGCGCTCCCCGCCTTTGGCCAGGCGAGCGAGCCCACGCCGGCGGCCACGACTGCGGCACCGGTCGTCGAACTGGAGGGGGGCGGACCAGCGACGGAATTCGAAAAAGTATCATTGCAGCAGTATGGCGATGGGGTTTATGCTTTGCGGCTGCGTTCGAAGAGGGCGCTTGATCTTCTTTTTGATACTGTTGGATTCGTT
>CAIWGR010000502.1 GCA_903912275.1 uncultured delta proteobacterium | reverse complement strand
CGATCTGCCGATGCGCGCGGGGCCATCCCCCACCTGGTCGGCGAGCCAGTCGATGGGGAGCGGCCCGTGGGCGTACCGGCTGTAGCCATCGCGGACGAGGCCTGCCGTTCCGCCCTGCCAACCCACGCCATAGGCCTCCGGAACGCTCCAGGCCCGCGTCACATCGAGCGAGGCGAGGCCGAGCAGCCCGACGAGAATCGCGGCCGTCCACGGTTCGAGCGCGACGATGCGACGCGCGGCGAGGTCAACTGCTGAGCTGATGCCAAGCCCCGCCAGCAGCGCCAGCAGCGGGAGGAGGTAGACCAGCAGGTCTTGGCCTCCATGGAAGGCAGAGCGGAAGACGACGGGCATCGCGACGAGGAAGGCGAGCGCGCCGAACCAGCGGCGGAGGACGGGACAGAGTGCGGCCCGCCCGGAGGCACCGCGCCCGGCCATCAGGAAGCCCGCGGTGGCGAGGAGCCCGGGCCAGAAGAGTGGCGGCAGCGTCCGGAGCAGCAGCGCACAGACGGCGCCGACAGAGAGCCGTTCCCGCCCGAAGAGTTCGCCGCCCACCAGCATCGGCTCAGCGCCCGCCTCCAGCCAGACGCGGAACATGTCTGCCCAGGCCTTGGGGGTGCGGAGCGGCGGCGGAACCAGCAGCGCAACCAGGAGGAAGAAGCCAACGGTTATCAGCCGCGGCCAAGCACCTTCGCGGAGTTGGAGTAGGCCGTCCGGCGCTGCGGCCTGCGGGTCGACCAGCAGCAGGTAGAGTCCGAGCGGCAACAACCACCAACCGGGCAGCCCGCAGAGCAGCCCCATCGCGAGGAGCGCCGAGGCAGCGACCCAGGCCGCGCGGCCCTTGCAGATCGTGAGGAGCAGGACGACCGCCGTGGCGAGCGCGGTGCCGAGGAGTGTGGAGGGATAGAGTTCGGCGGCGGTCCAGAGACGGGGCGCACCGGCGAAGAGCGCGGTTGCAACCAGCCCTGAGACAAGCCCTCGGTAGCGATTGGCTGCCAGAAAGAGCATCGCGGCGATGGCGGCCCCGCTCAGGATGCCGATGGCATGGAGCGCGTCCGCATGGCCCGAAGAGGGCGAGGCGGCCGCTGCAAGCCAACCCGTGAGCGGGAAGAGACGAGGCGCCTGCTCAAAGGCCGCCCGTCCGGCCTCGGCACCGCCACCGTTGAGCCATCGCTCGAACCGCTCGGTCGCGTCGACCTGCCAGCAGAACCAGAGGTTCCAGCCGCGCACGGGACGCGCGGCCAGCATCGCCGCGACTGCGACGAAGATGGCGAGTGCGGCGAGCGCCGCCTGACGGGCTGCGAGCCTCATGGGCGCACCGCTGCTTTGGCGGCAGGCGCCGGCGACGTGGCATCGGGCTTCGGAGGCGGGACGGCCGCTCCGGCGCCGGGTTTGGCAGCGAAGGTGGCCGCTTTGGCAACCGGCTTGCCGGGCGCGGTGGTCGGCACAGTCGGTGGCGTGAGCGCCTTGGCGAGCGGCGAGCGGGGTCGGAGTTCGCCATCGAAGCAGAAGTGTGCGGCTGCGGTGCTTCCCTCGATGTCGAAGAGGATGCGACCGGCGCTGGAGCGCTCAGGGAGTTCGCCGCGCAACGTGGCAAAGCCCGCCACCCGCTGTCGCTTGAGTTCGGCGACAAGTTCGCCTGCGACGGTCACCCGCAGGCTCACGTCGCCTGCGCGCCCCGGTCCGACGGCGGAGTCGGCAAAGCCGGCGCGGCCCGTCAGCAGGCCGGGCGCGGCCGGCAGCGGGAAGGAGATGCGCAGGATGCTGTCGGCGATGGGGTGGGCCCAGATGCAGCTCTCGGTCCGGCCGCCCACCTTGAGCTGCTCCACGCCCACATATTCCCACGGCTGCTTGCCGCAGTTGGCTCGTCCGAAGATGACCGGACCGCAACGCTGCTCGTCGCCGGTTGGACCGATGACCGAGATGCGTGCGTCGGCGAGGTGGTCGGCGAGGTGGGT
>CAIWGR010000501.1 GCA_903912275.1 uncultured delta proteobacterium | reverse complement strand
CGACACCGATGCCACCGGCAGCGGCAGCGGCGAGCCCGCGCGCTGTGAGCCGCGAACGCCCTGGCAGCCCGGCCTCCCCGCCTTCCGCGAACGGACCGACCTTTTCCCCGCAACCGTCGAGGGCGTCCGCCTCTCCGCTGTCGATCTCGACAGCGACGGCGATGCCGACCTCGTCATCCGCCGCGGCGGCACCCTCATCGACGACCACAACGAGGGCGGTCAGCGCACCTTCTGGCTTCTGCGGAACGATGGCGCCGCCCACTTCGAAGATGTAACCCTCGACTCTGGTATCGTCGACCGGCGGCGCGGAACCGACCGCAACATTGGCCGCCCCGCGGAGGTGCTTGCCTTCGGAGACATGGACAACGACGGCGACCTCGACCTCTTCTCCGGCATCGACCAGGACGCCGCCTCCGCCCGTGGCGAGACCGCCGAGCTCCTCCGCAACAGCGGCGGCGCCTTCGGACTCACCGCCAGCGCAAACCCCATCCGACAGGCCGGCCAGCCGGCCGCAATCGGCGGCGCCTCCTGGGTCGACTTCGACCTCGACGGCCTCCTCGACCTCTGGATTGTCCAGGCAGCCGGCGCCGATGGTCCGCAGCAGGACCAGCTCTTCCGCGGTCTCGGCGATAGCAACTTCGAGCTCGTCACCGACGCGCAGGGCCTGACCACGCTACCCAGCCCGACGATCGACGAAGCCAACGCCGCGCAGGCCCATGGCCACGGCTGGTCTGCTGCAGCCTGCGACCTCAACAACGACGGACTCCCCGAACTCCTCGCCGCCAACTACGGAAGGGCTCCCGACCAGCTCTGGTCGCGCGACAGCGACGCATCCCCCTTCACCAATCGCTCCGTCGCGTCCGGCTACGCCTTCGACGGCAACCTCGACTGGACCGACAACCAGTCGGCCCGCTGCTACTGCCAGCTCAACCCCACCGCAGACGACTGCGCCGGTGTCCCGGCCCCCGACCTGATTGCCTGCGCCCAGCCCTCCGACGTCTTCCGCTGGTCCCACGCCACAGACCGCCAACCCTGGCGCCTCGGCGGCAACAGCGGCACCACCGTCTGCGCCGATGTCGACAACGACGGCGCCTTCGACCTCCTCACCACCGAGATCGTCCACTGGGATGTGGGCAAAAGCTCCGACGGCTCCGAACTCCTCTTCGGCACCCCCGGCGCGCTCGCACTCACCCGTCCCGGCAACGAGGCCACCGGCCTCACCCGTGTCGACCCCATCCCCGACTGGAACCACGGCGACATGACCGCCGCCATCTTCGACTTCGACAACGACGGTCTCCCCGACCTCTACCTCGGCGCCTCCGACTACCCCGGCAACCGCGGCCTGCTCTACCACCAGACCTCTCCCCGCCACTTCGAGCCCGTCACCACCGATGACGCCTTCGAGCACAACCGCAGCCACGGCATCGCTGTCGCCGACTTCGACCGCGACGGAGACCTCGACCTCGTCGTCGGCCACTCTCGCTCCCGCTGCGACGCCAACGCGCCCAACGACTGCTACCCCACCTCCCGCGTCCGCTACTTCGAGAACCTCTCCTCCGAGCGCGGGCACTGGCTCCAGCTCCGTCTCGAAGGCGGCCCGGGCACCAACCGCTCCGCCATCGGCGCCCGCGTCGAGGTCACCACCAGCGCTGGCACCCAGAGCCAGCAGGTCGGCGGCGGCCACGGCCACTACGGCATCCAGCACGACCTCGTCCTCCACTTCGGCCTCGGAGCTTCCTGCGACGCCACCGTCACCGTCCACTGGCCCAACGGAACCCGCTCGACCGACACCGTCACGCTCACCGCCGACCGCCGCTACCACCTCGTGGAAGCCGCCGCGCCCGTCGCAGAGTAGGGCAGGGCGCAGCGCGTCACCTGCAGCAACCGCCGAAGGGTTGCGTTGAGACCCCTCAATGCTAAAGCGCCATTCAGTTTTGACCGCTCCGCTGCCGCCCGTGCAGCAGAGTCTCCGCGCAGCGTGAGAAATCCATGAAGCAGACCAGCCAGCTCGGTTCCTACGCCCACAAATTCCCCCGTGGCCGCGCCGCAGAGCTCCCCAAAGAGACCCTGCTCAAAATGTACCGCGACATGGTCGAGCAGCGCCGTTTCGAAGAGGCCACAGGGCGCGCCTACGGGCTCGGAAAAATCATGGGCTTCTGCCACCTCTACATCGGCCAGGAGGCCATCTCCGTCGGCGCCGCCGCCGCGCTCCGTCCCTCCGATGTCATGATGAGCGCCTACCGCATCCACGCCCAGGCCATGGCCCGCGGCGTGCCGGCACAGGCCATCATGGACGAACTCTTCGGCAAGGCCACCGGCTGCGTCCAAGGACTCGGCGGCTCCATGCACATCTTCGACATCGCCAAGGGTTTCTGGGGCGGCTGGGGCCTCGTCGGACAGCAGGTCCCCACCGCGGCCGGCGTCGCCTTCGCGCAGAAGTACCAGTCCACGGGCGACGTCACGATGGTCTTCTTCGGCGACGGCGCCGTCCACCAGGGCGCCATCCACGAGACCTTCAACCTGGCCTCCGTCTGGGGCCTCCCCATCGTCTTTGTCGTCGAGAACAACCAGTACGGCATGGGTACCGCCCTCTCGCGCGTCTCCTCACTCGAGCCGCTCCACGAGATGGCCGACGCCTACAAAATCCGCCACTACGAGTTCAACGGCATGGACCTCCTCGAGTCCTACGACGCCTTCGCAGACGCCGTCGACTACGCCCGCGAACACTCCCGCCCCGTCTACCTCGAGGCCCGCTGCTCTCGCTTCCGCGGCCACTCCATGAGCGACCCCGGCAAGTACCGCACCAAGGAGCAGCTCGAAGAGGAGAAGGCCCATGACCCCATCCCCGGGTTCGCCGCCTTCCTCGTCGACTGTGGCGTGACCACCCACGAGGCCCTCGAGGCCCTCGACGAGACCGTCAAAGCAGAGATGAAGCTCATCCTCGAGCGTGCCGAGGCAGCCCCCTGGCCCGACGCGGAGCTCATCTCCAAGTATGTCCTCGTCAGCCCCTAATCTTCGCTTCAAGCCCTCTCCTGTCGAGCACCAACATGGCGCAGCTCCTCTTCCGTGACGCACTCAACCAGGCCATGTCTGAAGAGATGGAACGCGACTCCCGCGTCTATCTCCTCGGCGAAGAGGTCGCCCAGTATGATGGCGCCTACAAGGTCTCTCAGGGCATGCTCGCCCGCTTCGGCGAGAAGCGGGTCATCGACACCCCCATCGCAGAGCTCGGCTTTGTGGCCGTGGCGGTCGGCTCCGCCCTCGCGGGGCTCCGGCCCATCATCGAGGTGATGACCTACAACTTTGCCATCCTCTCGCTCGACGCCATCATCAACACGGCCGCCAAGGCCCACCAGATGACCGCGGGACAGCTCTCCTGCCCCATCGTCCTGCGCGGAGCGACAGGAGCGGGTGGCGCACTCGCCGCCCAGCACAGCCAGAGCCTCGAGTCCCAGTATACCCACATCCCGGGTCTCATCTGCGTTTCGCCTTCTACGCCTGCCGATGCCAAGGGGCTCCTCAAGTCGGCCATCCGCGACCCCAACCCGGTCATCTTCTTTGAGCACGAGGCCCTCTACTCCGCAAAGGGCGAAGTCCCCGACGGCGAGCACCTCGTCCCCATCGGAAAGGGCGACATCAAGCGTGAGGGCAGCGACGTCACCATCATCGCTTGGTCGCGGCAGATGAAGCAGCTCATCGAGCATGCCGACGCCTGGTCCGAGGAGCTCGGCCTCGACATCGAACTCGTCGATCCGCGCACCCTCCGCCCCCTCGACATGGACCTCATCCTCGCCTCGGTGAAGAAGACCGGCCGCGTCGTCATCGTGGAGGAGGGCTTCCAGTTCAACCACGTCGGCGCCGAAATCGCCTACCGCATCCAGCGCGACGGCTTCGATCTCCTCGACGCACCGGTAGAGCGCGTCACCAACATCGACGTCCCCATGCCCTACTCGCCGGCGCTCGAAAAACTCGTCCTGCCGAACGCCGACCGCATCAAGGCCGCCATCCGCGCCGTCTGCTACAAGTAGCCAACGCTCCCAACCCAGGTCCCGACCATGGCCGACTTCGTACAACTCATCCAGCTCAGCCCCACCATGGAAGAGGGCCTCATCGTCTCCTGGAGCAAGAAGCCCGGCGACAAGATCTCCACCGGCGACATCATCGCCGAGGTCGAGACCGACAAGGCCACCATGGAGATGGAGTCCTACTTCGACGGCATCCTCCTGGAGATCTTCGTGCCCGCCGGCTCCACCGCCAAGGTGGGCACCGCCCTCGCGGTCATCGGCAAAGCCGGTGAGAGCTACACCATCCCCGGAGCTGCCCCGGCCAAGGCTGCCGCGGCACCCGCCGCAGCGCCGCAAGCGCAGGCAACTTCCGCGCCGGCTCCCGCCGCAGCGCCTGTCGCCACGGGCCGCCTCCTCAGCTCGCCCCTCGCCCGCAAGGTCGCGCAAGAGGCCGGCGTCGCCATCGAGACCCTCCAGGGCTCCGGCCCTGCTGGCCGCATCATCCGCCGCGACGTCGAGGCAGCAGCCACTGCGCCGGTCGCCGCAGCGCCCGCTGCTCCGCGCGCTGCAACGCCCGCACCCGCGCCTCGCTCCACGCAGCCCGGCGCCCTCCGCACCGCCCCCGAGGGCCGCGTCGAGCCCCTCTCGCAGATGCGCAAGGCCATCTCCCGCAACCTCACCGCAGCCTGGACCGCACCCGCCTTCACGCTCACCCGGGAGGTCGCAATGGAGGCCACCCTCGCTGCCCGCCAGCAGGTCAACGAGGCCCTCGCCGCGCAGAAGTCCGACACCAAGGTCTCCGTCAACGACTTCGTCGTCGCTGCCGCAGCCCGCGCCCTCCGCGACGTCCCCGAGATGAACGCCGCGTACGTTGACGAGAACCTCCACATCTACGACTCCGTCGACATCGGCATCGCTGTCGCCATCGAAGGCGGGCTTATCACCCCCGTCATCCGCGACGCCGACCGCAAGGGCCTCCGCGCCCTCGCCGAAGAGGCCAAGGCTCTCGCCGAACGCGGCCGGAATAAAAAGCTGGCCCCGCACGAATTCACAGGTGCCACCTTCTCCATCTCCAACCTCGGCATGTTCGGCATCGACCACTTCACAGCCGTCCTCGCACCGCCCGCCGCCGGCATCCTCGCCGTCGGTCGCACCCGCGCCATCCCGGTCGTCGACGCGAAGCAAAATATCGTCGTCGGCCAGCGAATGAACATCACCATCACCTGCGACCATCGCGCCGTCGATGGCGCCGTCGGCGCCCGCTTCCTGCAGCGCTTTGCTGCCTACCTCGAGTCCCCCGCACTCCTCCTCCTGTAAGCATCCCCGCCATGAGTAAGCCCGACTGTTCCGCCTGCGCCTCCCGCCGCTCCTTCCTCGCCTCCAGCGGCGTTGCGCTTGCCGGCCTCGCCGCCGCGCCCGTCATCGCCTCCATCGAAGGCTGTGGGGACGTGGGCTCAAACATCCCCACCCTTTCCGCGCCGATCACCGTCCCGCTGAACAGCATCTCCGGCATCGGCGCAGCAGGTGGCGTCGGAGAACTTTATGCCACGGGCTACAACTACAAGATCATCGTCCGCAACAATGGAAACGCACAGTACCAGGCCTGGAGCAGCTACTGCGATCACGCTGGTTGCGAGGTCGACTACGTCGGCACGGGCTTCGACTGCGGCTGCCACGGCGCCACCTGGAACGCCCAAGGCGTCCTCCGAAACGGCCCCGCCAGCTCAGACCTCCTTGAGTTCAAGGTCACCGTCAGCGGCGACAGCCTCACGCTCTCTAACCCCTGATTGCGCGAGCGCCGGAGATGACAGCATCGCTGG
>CAIWGR010000500.1 GCA_903912275.1 uncultured delta proteobacterium | reverse complement strand
GTCAAAGGTGAGGTGGCTGTCGCCGCAGCCGGCGGTGCCGAAGGGTCGTTGGAGGCGGAGATGTTCGGGCCGCAAAACGACCGAAGCCTCCGGACCTTGCTCTGAGGAGCTGTCAGGAGGCTGCGCGACCCGAGGTGCGCAGGCTCCGAGGAGCAGCGCAACCCCAAGGAGGGGGAGCTGTTTAGCCCTGCGCGACGTAGGGAAGGAGCGCAAGCTGACGGGCCCGCTTGATGGCGAGCGAGAGGGCGCGCTGGTACTTGGCCGAGACGCCTGTGATGCGGCTGGGGAGGATCTTGCCGCGGGGCGAGAGGAAACGCTTGAGGAGCGAGACGTCCTTGTAGTCGATCTTCAGCGCGGGGTCGGCAAGGAACGGGCAGCTCTTCTTGCGACGCGAGGAGGAGGAACGCTTGGTATTGGCGGGTGCGGACATGGCTTGCTCTCTTGTGTTCGGGCATCGGCTCCGTGAGCCGACCATGGGGTAGCCGAGCCCCTCAGAGGCAGAAGGCCAAAGAAGGGAGGGGCCGTGTAACAGCGGAGGCGCATGGGGTCAAGGTTCGCGGCCCGCCCGATCGTGGAAGAACGGGCTGTTTTTGGGCCGCTTCGATCCGTTAGCGGGGCTGCTCGGTCGCCTTGGAGAGTCGGTTGGCGGCGCGCTTGGCGCGGATGCTGCGGAGGGCGCGGACAGCGAAGAGCAGCATGCCGGCGAGCCCGAAGAGGATGCTCTGGAGGCCCGAACGGGGGCCGGCAGCAGCACAGCCGCTCTCGGTGGCGCGGGGGCGGGTCTGATCCTTCGTGTCTTCCTCGGCATCGGCACCGGTGTCGTCGGTTGTGGTGTCGGCCGAGGTGTCTTCCACCGTGGTGCCGCTGCCGTCTGCTGTGGTGTCGTCGGCCGTGTCGGGGGCCGTGTCGGCCTCCGTGTCGGGCGAGGTGTCGTCGGCCGTGTCGGCGGCGGTGTCGTCCGTCGTGTCGGCGGTTGTGTCGTCGGTGGCATCAGCGCCCGTGTCGGCGACGTCGTCGCCCGGTAGGCCCACCACCTCGAGGGTGTAGAGCTCGGTCGGTGCGCCGGCAGGGTCGACGGCACGGTTGCTCGCGCCGGAGAGGTCGAAGGCCTCGATGAAGTAGCTCAACTGCGAGGTGGTGAGCGCCTCGGCGGGCACCTCGCCCGACCAGCGGTTGCCGCCGCGGTCGGTCAGGTCTGCGAAGGACCAGTCGAGCGCATTGAGGTCGCGGTACCAGACGGTGACCGAGCGGACGCCCGATGCGTCGCTGACGATGGCCGAGAGGCTGAGCGCCCGGTTGTAGGTGGCGCTCGACGCGGGGCTGTGGAGGATGGTCGGCGCCGTAGCATCGACGATCGCCGAAGAGGTGACCTCGACCAGGATGGGATCGGCCGCGCCGGTGGTGGGCTCCTCGGTGAGGTTGCCGACGGCGTCGGTGGCCTCGAGGTAGAGCTCAAGGCCGGGGACCGCGACGACCGAGCCGGGCAGCACCGCCTCGTAGCGGCCGGCCGCGAGGGTGAGCCGCTGCGAGAACCAGGAGGAGGCGCCGGCGGTGCGGAAGAAGAGGGTGACCTCACCGATACCGGAGGGGTCGGTGACATCAGCGCTAACGGTGATGGGGGTGCCCTCTTCGACCGTGAGCGGCAGGGGCAGGAGCGAGATCGCAGGGCCAACGGTATCGGGGACGACCACGGTGAAGCGGTGCGAGGTAGCCGGGGCGCCAGAGGGGTCGGTGCCGCGGTTGGCGGCGGTCGAGCCATCGACGGCCTCGATGTAGTACTCGACCGCGGGCGCCGCGACGACCAGCCGCGGGATCTCGGCGGTGTAGTTTCCGCCGGTGGCAGTCATGACGGTGGAGAGCCAGCCGGTGTCGCCGGCGGTGCGGAAGTAGAGGGTGGCGCGGCTCACGCCGGAGGCATCTACGATGGCGGCCGAGACCGTGACGGGAAGACCGGCGATCTGGCCGTCCGCCACGAGGCTGCTGCCGATGGTGGGCGGCGCCGTGTCGGTGACGGGCGCGTTGACGGTGAAGCTGTGGAGGCCGCCGGCCGGCGAGTTGCTCGCGTTGGCGGCGGGCGAGGCGTCGGTGGCGCGGATGTAGTAGCTCAGGCCCGGGGCGACGACTGCGGAGGAGGGGATGATGGCGGTCCAGAGGTCGCCACCGGCCGCGGCCATGGTGAGCGAACTGAAGCCGCCTGCGCCCGTGGGCTGGTAGTAGAGGATGAGGCCGGCGACGCCGCTCGCGTCGGTGACGGTGGCCTCGACGACGATGGCCTCGCCGGGGTTGCGGGGGCCGGCGATCGGTGTGTGGACGATGGTCGGGCCGATGTTGTCGGGCACGACGACCGAGACCGTGAAGGGGGCTGCGCTGCCGGCGGCGGGCAGGCGGGCGATGTTGCCGAGGCTGTCGGTGGCCTCCACGTAGTAGCGGACGGAGGGGGCACGGACGGGGCCGATGCTGGCGTAGAAGTTTCCGCCGCCGAGCGAGCTGGCGGTGGTGGCAGAGTAGGTTGCGGAGCCGGCGGTAGCCCAGAAGATGCGCACCTGGCCGAGACCGCTCGCGTCGCTGGCGGTGAGGTCGAGGCCGAGCGAGCTGCCGTCGGGCACCGCGGTGGCGAGCGGCGTGTGGCCGAGCGAGGGGCCGGCGGTGTCGCTTACGGCAACGGTGAAGCGGGAGACGGTGCCGGGGGCGCCGGCGGGCGCGAGCGCCTGGTTGGCCGACGGCGAGTTGTCGGTCGCCGAGACGTAGTATTCGACGGCCGGCGTCTGGACGAAGATGGCGGGGACGGTGGCGCGGTAGGTGTCGCCGCTGATGAGGGTGAAGGCGGCCGCGGTGAAGCTCGAGGCGCCCGCGGTGCGGTAGAAGAGCGAGGCGGCCGCGATGCCGGAGGCGTCGGTGATGGTGGCAGAGATGGTCACAGCGGTGCTGGCGGCCTGGCCGTCGGGCGGCGAGGCCACCGCGATGGTCGGTGCGGTAAGGTCGGAGGGGGCGACGACGCCCACCGCGACGGTGTCGGAGATGCCGGCGTTGCCCGCTGCGTCGATGGCGAGAGCGTAGACCTCGAGGCCCGGCTCAACCACCGCGGAGGAGGGGATGAGGGCCTCGTAGGGGCCGCTGCCGGTGGCGGTCACGAAGGAGAAGGTGAGCGTGCCCTGGGTGCGGTAGAAGAGCTTCACGCTGGTGATGGCGGAGGCGTCGACGGCCGAGATGGAGACCGCGACCAGGTCGCCGGGCAGCACGCTTCCGGTGATGGGCAGCACGGCCACGGTGGGGGGCGTGGTGTCGAGGTAGGTGACGGCGACCGAGGTGGGCGCGCCGGCGCCAAGCGCGGGGAGCGAGGCGCTGTAGGAGAGCGCGTCGGTCGCCACGATGTAGTAGCGGATGGCGCTGGTGCCCGAGGGGATTTCGGAGGCGGCGATGGTGGCGCTGTAGCTGCCGCCCGAGAGGGTCATTGAGCGGGCCGAGAAGGCGCCGGAGCCGATGGCCCAGTAGAGGGTGACGGTGCCGATGGCCGAGGCATCCGCGACGGTCGCGCTGACCGTCAGGCTGTTGCCGAAGGTGAGGCCGGCGACGGGCGTGTGGGTGATGACAGGGGCGTGGCCGCTCGGGAAGTTGACCGTGGCGACGTAGGGGGCGCTGCTGCCGGTGGCAGGCGCAACCGAGGTGTTGGGGGTTGCCGCAGTGTCGACCGCCTCGATGTAGTACTGCACCGTGGAAGCCGACTCGGGCACCTGGGAGGCGGCCAACGAGGCGGTGAAGGTGGAGCCCGAGCCGCTCATGGCGGTGGCGTTCCAGCTGCCTGCATCGAGGCGCCAGCGGAGGGTGACCGAACCTACGCCGGTGGCATCGGTCACGGTGGCGGTGAAGGCGGTGTCTGCACCAAAGGTGACGGTGGTGACGGCGCTGTGGGTGATGACCGGTGCAGCGGTGTCGGGGTAGGTGACCGTCACAACATTGGGCGAGCCGGCGCCGCCGTTCGGCGAGGTGGCCACGTTGGCGTTGGCGGAGGCGTCGGTGGCGCTGACGTAGTAGCGGATCGAGTTAGTCCCGTTGGGGATGGAGCCTGCGGCGACCGTTGCGCTGTAGGTGGAGCCCGAGCCGCTCATCGCGGCGCTGGTGAAGGAGCCCGAGCCGAGCGCGTAGTAGAGGGTCGCCGATCCCAGCCCCGAGGCGTCGGTGATGGTCGCGCTGATGGAGAGCGGGGAGCCATAGACGAGCGTCGCGACGGGCGTGTGGGTGATGGAGGGCGCGGTCACATCGGGGTAGATGACCGAGATGACGTAGGGTGCAGCCGAGCCACTGACGGGTACGGTGCTGCTGTTCGAGGCGCTGTCTGTAGCGGTGATGTAGTAGCGGATGGAGGTGGTGCCGTTGGGGATGAGGCCGGCGGGAACCGTCGCGCTGTAGGTGGAGCCCGAGCCGCTCATGGCGGAGCCCGTGAAGGCGCCTGCGCCGAGCGCGTAGTAGAGGGTTGCACTGCCCACGCCCGAGGCGTCGGTGATGGTGGCGCTGACCGACAGCGCCGAGCCGAAGGTGAGCGAGGCGATGGCCGCATGGGTAATGGAGGGTGCGATCGTGTCGGGGTAGGTGATGGTGATGGTCTGCGGCGCGGCGGCACCGGCGGCCGGTACGGTGGCGGCGTTGCCGGCGCTGTCGGTGGCCCGGATGTAGTAGCGGACGCTGGCGGTGCCGTTGGGGATGGAGCCTGCGGCGATGGTGGCCGAGAAGTTGGACCCCGTGGTGGCCGCCATCGTGGTGGTCTGGAAGGAGCCGGCGTCGATGGCCCAGAAGAGGGTCACGCTGCCCACGCCCGAGGCGTCGGTGACCGAAGCGGTCAGGGCGATGGCGCTGCCGTAGATCGAGGTGGTGGTCGCGGTGTGGCTGATGGCGGGCGGCGTCGCGTCGGGCGAGATGACCGAGAAGGTGTAGGTGGCCGTGGGCGCGGTTGCGGGCAGGGTCGAGAGGTTGGCGTTGGTCGAGCTGTCGGTGGCCGAGATGTAGTACTCCACGCCGGCGGTCGTGACGGAGCCTGCCGGGATGTTGGCCGTGTACTGGCCACTCGCGAGGCTCATCGCGGTGGAGGTGAAGCCGGCCGCGCCGAGCGTGCGGTAGAAGAGGGTTGCACCGGCAACGCCCGTCGCATCGGTGATGGTCGCAGCGATGGTGACCGCGTTGCCCGCGAGCTGCCCATCAGAGATGCGGGTGTGGGTGATGGCGGGGGCCGTCGCGTCGCCCGAGCCCACGGTGAAGGCGTAGGGTGTCGTCGGAGCGGTGGCAGGCAGCGCCGCGGCGTTGGTCCGGGTATCAGTGGCGCGGACGTAGTACTGGACGCCGGCGGAGGTGACGCTGAAGCCGGGGATGGAGCCCGTGTAGGTGGAGCCCGAGGTCAGCGTCATCGTGACGCTGCTGTAGAAGGGGTAGCCGGTGGGCCGGTAGAAGAGCTGCACGGTGGAGATGCCCGAGGGGTCGGTCACATCGGCGGTCACCGTCACATTCACAGAGGCGGTCTGGCCGTTGGCAATGGGTGTGTGGACGATGGTCGGCCCCGTGGCATCGACGGACTGGACCGTGAAGGTGAGGAAGCTGGCGGGCGCGGCACTCGGCTCCTTCGCAACATTCGCCGAGCTGTCCGTGGCCTCGATGTAGTAGTCGACGCCCGGCGCGACGATGCCGAGGCCCGGGATGAGCCCCTGGTAGGTGGTGCCCGAGACCAGCGAGAGGGTGGCGGCCGTGAAGGAGTTGGTGGTGCCCGTGGTGCGGTACCAGACCTTCACCGTCGAGACGCCGCCGGCATCCACGACGCCTGCCGTGACCGCCACGGCCGTGCCGGCAACCTGGTTGTTGGCAATTGCGGTGTGGGCGATGGTGGGGGCCGTCGTGTCACCCGAGCCGACCGTGAAGGTGTAGAGCGTGGTTGGTGCGCCGCTCGGCAGCTTGCCGACCTGTGCGACGGGCGAGGTGTCGGTCGCCTCGAGGTAGTAGGAGACGCCGGGGCTGGTGACGATGAAGGCCGGGATCTGGGCGGTCCAGAGGTTACCGCTCACGCGGCTCATCGAGACGGCGCCGAAGCTCGCGCCGCCACTGGGCTTGAAGTAGAGCGAGGCGGAGGCCACGCCCGTTGCGTCGGTGATGGTCGCAGAGACGGTCACGGCGGTGCCGGCGACCTGCCCGTTCGCAATGGGCGTGTGGGTGATGACGGGCGCCTGCAGGTCTCCTGTGACCGAGAAGCTGTAGAGGGTCGTGGGCGCCGAGGCGGGCAGCGACGAGGGGTTCTGCGCCGAGGAGTTGTCGGCCGCCTGAATCCAGTACTCCACGCCGGGCGCGACGATGGCCGAGGCGGGGATGGTGCCTGTGTAGGAGGCGCCGCTGGTGTTGGTCATGATGGCGAAGCTGAAGGCCGTGGTGCCGATGGTGCGGTAGGAGACAACCGCAGCGCTGACGCCCGACGGATCGGTGATGCTGGCGGTCACCGGCACTGCGACCGAGACCGGCTTACCGCCCGAGATCTGGGTGTGGAGGATGAGCGGGCCGGTTACATCGTTGGGCGAAAGGACATGGGCGATGGTGGTGTCGCTGGCCGAGAGCCCCTCGTTGTCGGTGACGGTGACCGTGACGAGGTAGTCTCCACCGACCGTGTAGACGTGGCGGGGCGAGGCAAAGGCAGAGCCCGTGCCGGTGACCTCGGCCGAGCCGTCGCCGAAGTTCCAGCGGAAGGTGAGCGTGGTCCAGAGGGTGGAGCCGCCGACGGCGGGGCAGGTGCCCTCGTCGGGGTCGCAGGACTGGGTGCCGTCGAAGAGGGCGGCGTCGCCGTTGGCGTCGGAGTAGGTCTCGGGGCCGGCGTCGGCGAGCGGGCGGGGATTGACGGTCAGGTTGACGAGGGCGTGGTCCTCGGCGCCGTTGTTGTCGACGATCGTGAGGTAGGCCGAGGCCGAGCCGCGGGTGGAGATGGTGTGGGTGACGGTGAGGCCGGGGAGCACGGTGCCGTCGCTGACGGTCCAGTAGGCGCTGGCGATGGTGCCGTCGGGGTCGTAGGCCGTGGAGCCGTCGAGGATGAACGACTCGCCCTGCGGGACGATGCGGGCAACGAGCTGCTGGACTGAGTCGGCGCGGGGTTCCTTGTTGAGCGACGGATCGTACTCCCAGGCGCCGATGTCGACAGCAGTGCCGATGGTGCGGAGGCGGCCGTTGATGTCCTTGGTCGGCAGACCCGGCGCCGTTGCGCTGCCCGCGTTGATGGCGGGCGACTCGGCCCAGAGGCCGCCGTCCCACCAGCGGGGGTAGGTGGCCCAGTCATCGTCCTCGACCTTGGGGTCGGTAGTGATGTTGTTGGTGTTGGTCGTGAAGGTGCCGACGTTGGTCGCCACGTTGAAGAAGGCG
>CAIWGR010000499.1 GCA_903912275.1 uncultured delta proteobacterium | reverse complement strand
CGATCTGCCGTCACCGACACCGGCTCTGGCGAGGGCTCCGCGGCGGGTTCGGGCGATGGCTCGGGCTCCGGCGCCCCGTTCGAGATGCCGGCCGATGTTCGCCCCTCGTCGGGGTGCGGCAAGCGGAGCTACGGCCCGGGTGTGAACAAGCTGGAGCTCACCTTCGGCGGCCTCACGCGCAAGTATGACCTCGTGCTCCCCGACAGCTACGACGACAGGCTGCCGCTCCCGATGGTCATGAACCTGCACCCGCTCGTGCTCGGCGGTCCGCTGCACAGCATCTGGACGAGCCAGTCGGCGCTCAATGCCAAGGGCAACGCGGAGGGCTTCATCGTGGTGCAGCCGGACGGCACGGGCAGCCCTGCATCGTGGAACGCGGGCGAGGCCTGCTGCCGCCCCGCCTTCACCAACGGCATCGACGACGTGGGCTACATCGACGCGCTTGTGAAGGCGATTGGCGAGGTGAGCTGCGTGGACGAGCGGCGGGTCTATGCGACGGGGATGTCGAACGGTGGCTTCCTGTCGCACCGCATCGCCTGTGAGCACCCCGAGCGGCTGGCGGCGATTGCGCCGGTGGTGGGGAGCCTGTCGCCCGAACTGGCCTGCGTGACGGGGCGCGGTGTGCCGGTGCTGCAGATCTCGGGGAGCGAAGACGAGCTCGCCTCGCGGCAGGCGAGCGTAGACGCCTGGGTGCGCATCAACGGCTGCACGGAGGAGACGGCCGTGACCTACGAGGTCGGCGATGTTGTCTGCACGACGCACACGACCTGCCGCGACGGCGCCGAGGTGACCCATTGTGTGGTCAATGGCGGCGGCCACTGCCCCTACACCGACGTGCATCCGCAGGCGACGCCAAGCTGCGACGCGCGGCACGACATCGTCGCGCAAGACATGATCTGGGCCTTCCTGTCGCGTTGGAAACTGCCCTGACCGGCCCCGCTGCGGCGCAGGCCGCGAGCGGAGGTCTTGACGCATGAGGAAGTTTTGCTAGACGGGCGATCCCGCGCGGCGTGAGCTTTGCGGGGGTTCTTCCGACATAGCTCAGTGGTAGAGCAGGCGACTGTTAATCGCCTGGTCGTAGGTTCAAGTCCTACTGTCGGAGCTGCTCAAACGCCTCAATCTCGGTTGAGGCGTTTGGCGTTTTGGGGTGGTGCGCGCGGGCTCGGAAACGGGCGCTGGGTCGCGGGGGCGTGCGTGGCGGGCGCGGCTACGGCATGGGCGGCATGGGCGGCCTCCAATTGCGCATCGACCGCCAACAAGCAACCCGTTACAAGCGGGCCAGTTGCGGCTTGGCTGCGCTCTCTGCCAGCCGCCGATTGCTCCCCCTGCACCAGTCCGCAAGGTCACCATGACGGGATTCCTCTCGCAAGCGTCACGCCCCACGTTGGAGGTCCGACCATGACCTGGTGGATGTATGCGATTGCCTCGGCACTGGCGGCGTCGGCGACGGCCATTCTTGCGAAAATCGGCATCGAGGGTGTCCCGTCGAACCTCGCGACGG
>CAIWGR010000498.1 GCA_903912275.1 uncultured delta proteobacterium | reverse complement strand
TCCTGCTCGCCTCGCCCCGCGCCTCCGAATGGGCCCCGCGCTACCTCAAGGGCCTGCTGGGCTCGTCTTACTCCACGCTGGTCACGCGCAACGGCAGCGAAACCCCGGAGCGCCTCGGCTTCGTCTACGAAGCCCCGCTACGCTCCGCGCTCTTCAACGCCACACGCCAGGCCGCCTACGCCGAAACCGGCCCCAACGCCGCTGGCTCGAACACCAATCGTATCGCGGCGTCGCCCTGGTCCGAGATGGGCGTGACCGCCACCGAGAACATCCTCGGACGCATCGTCCGCGGCCCGACATGGGACCTGTATCGCAACTATTACCGCATGTATAAGCGTGAGACCGAGGCCTCCGCCGACGTCACCGGCAACGCCCTGCGGGGACTCAAGCCCGCCGCCGACGCCCTCGCCGCGCGCGGCGTCGAACCGCTCACGTACGCCACCGGCAATCGCAACGCCCCGATGCAACGTAGCGTCATCCCCGTCAATCCGCCCGCTTACGCACCCGTGGCTCCCCCTGCTGGACACTACGCCGGCGGCGGAGCCGCGACGGGAAAATACTTCTACCGCAACAATCTCGCGGCCCCGAGCGACGCGCCGAGCTACCAGGGCGAACAGCGCCTGCGCTACCCGAACCTCCTCGTGAACCGCTATTCGTCGGGCGTGATGAACTTCGACCGCCTCGGCATCGCGAAGCCCAACACGACCTCGAACGACGCAGCCTTCGACACCCCGCAGCAGCTGACCACGCGCACATGGCCGACCTCGATGAGCCTCACGCCGAGCATCATCCGCTTCTCGATGGTAATCTCGGGCATCTTCGACCCGACGCAAACCCCCAGCGATAAGAACGGTACACTCGGCGCCACGGTCGACCCAGTGCTCGTCGTCCACAACCCTTACGATGTGGCGATCGAATTCGAGGGTATCTCCATGGTGAGCAACGGCGACGCCCTTCCCTACATCATCGACGTCAGCACTTTTTGGTCAAACGACGTAGGCTCCTCCTGGCAATACTACGATCCGTTCCGCTCTCCAGCCGACCCCGTGCCCAAGACCGACGTCAAGTGGAAGACCCGCGATACCGGAAACCTCTTGCTCGGAGAAATCGCCCTCGGTGACGGTGCCGCTGATAATCGTTCCTTTTCCTTCCGTGCCGTCGCGGGCACCGGGAAGACGTTCCGCCTCGAGCCGGGCGAAGTCAAGGTACTGAGCCCTAAGAACCTGAGCGGAGGCGTGTACAAGTCCGCCCGCTCGTCGAACACCGCCATCGTCACCGACGAGTTCGGCTACGACCTCGGCAATTCCGCGGTCTACAAGATGACCCCTTTCGCCAACGTACGCATGCGCGAGAAAGGCGACGTGACGTCCCAATGGCGCGAAGGCGCTCCCGGCCCAGACGCACGACTCTGGACTTGGGGCTGGCGCCCAGATAACCCGACGACTGGGGCAGCCTGGCCGCCACCGGATGTCGGTTATTATGGAAATTTCGTGACCAACTTCTTTGACGTCGCCAGCACCGACCCGGCTAAGGCCCTCCATGACGGACTGGACCTCTGGAATAAAATCAAGGCAGCGCGCCGCCTTCATGACGCGATGCCGAGCTGGAACGGCACGGCCCACAAGTTAGCCCAAATCGTCCAGGCCGGCGGAAATGGCAATCCTCCCAACGGCGCCGTCAAATTCACCATCCGCAACTCCGGCTGGTTCAACTACGACAACTGCGTCGTCGGCGAAGAAGGCCTGCACAATGCTACGATGCCCTATGATTTCGTCGCGCCACGCCTGCGCAACGGTACCACGAACATCGGCGGCCACCAGAGCTGGAACTTCTACTTGGTCGGCAAGAAGAGCATCGATGGCCGCCAGGACCTTAGCCCGACGCGACGCTGGTTCGGCGCGCCTGACATCTCGACCAACCAGACCGACCTTCAGTTCAAATACGAAGGTACGGAGACGACCTCGGGAACCCACCTCGTCGACGAGCCACTGTTGCTCAGTTTCCACGGCCTGACTTCAGGCTGGCCGATGTACGGTAACGACAACGGCCACTGGTCTAACATCGTCCAGCCCAACGAAAACTGGATCGCCATGCTCAAGCCCCCGCGCGTGCCTCGAACGCCCGACTACCATCTGGCAGTCCGCCAGCTCGTAGCCGGCAAGCCTGACTCCTATAACGGCGGCGGTGCCTCCGGCGGCGTCAATGTCTACGGGCCGCCGACGGAACCTGAGTTCAATAATCCCATCCCCGAGGTGACCAGCGGCAAGGCAGGCACTGTCAATAATCGCGTCGCCGGCATCATCGACCCGAACGGCGGCACGACCAAGCAGCAGTTCTTCATGACGGACTTTATCCTGCGCTCGGCGGACATGACGGCCAACACCCTGAACAAGTGGTACCCCGAGACGAAGACGACCGCGTCCTCGAGGCCGTTCAAGTTCTCCGTCGATATCGACTCCTCCACCGGACAGGAAAGGCGCTGGGAAGGGCAGATTGTCGACACGCTGCGCACCCCTAGGGAGATGCTCAACGCCCCGATGTCGCCCTACTTCCTCAGCGTCCGCCCGCAGCAGGCCCACCTCTACGGCTACGACGGAAAATCCCACTCACCGCTCGGCTGGGTACTCTCGCAGCGCCAGCTCGAGCAACCGGACGGCGCGAACAAGAACTTCGAGGCCGATAACCTCCTCAAAAATGCCTTCTGGGGAGCCAGCGTGGACCCCAGCGGGGACAGCCGCTCCGACGTGGTGCTCTTCCCCGTCCCGCGCCGACCGCTGCTCTCCCTCGCTCAACTCGGCTCGGCCGGCTTCGCCCAGGTTAACACCGATGCGGACTTCACCGTCGGCTCGTCGTTCGCCAATCCCGGCATCAATGACCTGACGAAGATCACCGAATGGCCCGGACCGAAGGACGAGACCGGCGACGACAAGGCCACCCCGGAGCAAGGCTACGTGGGCAAGCACGAGGGCACTCGCATCATCCGCAACTACGTCAACGTACGAACCGACCATGCCTTCGCCGCGAACCTCGCGCTGTGGGATTCCTATTACTTCAGCGGCCTGAACCTGCAGGCGAATTCCTACTCGCTGCCCGGCGACAAACGCGCCTTCCCGAATGGTCCTGACCTGCCGACGGACGCGAACCTCGCGGCCGACCAGAAGGAAGCCCTGAAGAAGGCCGCCGGCAATCTCTCGTCCTTTGACCCGACCTCGTTCGCGGAGATCAAGACCGCGCTCGATGCCGGCTACAATCCGCTCGCGAACAAGCGCATGTCCTTCCTACCGGATGGCCGCGCGGCCGTCGCGGATGGCAGCTTCCCCTCGCCGTCAGAATTCCCGCACCCGACCTACCTCTCGCGCAATGCGCTCTACGAAGGCGGCTTCAACGTGAACTCGACCTCCAAGCAGGCCTGGAAGGCCGTGCTGGCTGGCCTAAAAGGGCAGACCATGCCGGACGGCTCGTCGACCACGGGCACCGTGCTCACCAAATTCGCACGCTCATTCAAACCCTCAGCCGGCACCCTCGGCCCGTGGAACAACTACCGCGAATTGACGGACGCCGAAATCGACGACCTCGCCGCGCAAGTCGTGAAGGAGGTCCGCGACCGCGGCCCGTTCATGTCGCTCGGTGACTTCATCAACCGCCGCCTCCTTTCCGCCGATCACGGCC
>CAIWGR010000497.1 GCA_903912275.1 uncultured delta proteobacterium | reverse complement strand
CGACCCGCAAGCGCGACAGACGGCGCTGCTACCAGCAGCACCAGAGCAAGCCACGCGAACCCAACCCACCTCGCTGCAATACCGAGCATCAAATCGCCTTCTCGAACACGCGGTAGGTCTTGTAGATCTCACCGCCCATCATCCGGATTCCGTTGTTGATTTTGTCGTTGGTCGCCAACGTCCAGCCGCACTCCGCCTCCCGGATCCCCATCTCTACGCCGCGCCGATACGACTCCACGTAGAGGTGCACCGAGAGGCCTCCGAGGATCGAGCCCCGGAACTTCGGGCGAACACCGAGGAGCATGAGCCGTGCGCTCTTCACACTCTTCCTGACCTTCAACTCCCAGAGGAGCTTCGCGTAGGTCCGGGCAACGCCAAGCTTTGACGGACCATAGTGCCGCGTCTTGATCAGCACCTCGTTGAGGTTCGGGAAGGTCATGGCGATCGCAGCCGGCTCGCCATCGACCTCGGCGATGAGCGCCAACTTGGGGTCGATGATCAACTCCAGCTCCTTGGCCGCCTTGTGGATCTCCGCATCGCTCAGCGGAACAAATCCCCAGTTCCGCGACCACGCCTCATTGAAGATGCTCATGATGATGCGGAGGTCGCTCTCGAAGTTCTTCATGTTCACTTCGCGGACCTTCAGCCCCGGCGCCTGCGCCACGGCATCGCCGATCTGCACGCAGAGCTCCGGCGGCGGCTTTGTTGCGTCGAAGTACCAGGCATAGAGGTCCATCGCCTTCTCGAAGCCGTTCGCCTCCACCAGGGGCACATAGTAGGCAGGATTGTGACCCATCTCGAGGTAGGGCGGCGTCGAGAAGCCGTCGACCAGAAGACCTGAGACATGGTTGATCGAGAAGTTGAAGGGCCCGCGAACCTTGTTCATCCCCTTCGCGCGGCACCAGCTCGAGGCCGTGTCGAGCAGCGCAGAGGCGATCGCCGGCTCGTTCTCGCACTCGAAGAAGCCGAAGAACCCCGTCTTCTCGTCGAACCGCCGGTTGTGCTCCTCGTCAATCTGCGCAGAGATGCGACCCACCGGCTTGCTGCCACGCCAGGCCACGAAGAGCTGTGCCTGCGCCCGCTCAAACCATGGGTTCTTCTTCTGGTCGAGGTGGTGATAGACCTCAGGCAGCAACGGCGGAACCCATGCGGGATCATTGCGGTAGAGCGCCCACGGCAGTTTCGCAAAGGCCTCCAACTCGCGGCGGCCCTCAACAGGGCGGACTTCGATTCCCCTCATGACTGCTCCTGCTTTGATCCAACCGACACATCGTTGCGCTCATGCGCGCTGCCACCAAGACAGGCCGGCGACGCAGCTACAACGCCGCCGCGCGCCTGCCACTCCTCGGGCGTCAACGCCTCCACCGCCAGGGCATGGAGGCCACCCGCGAGTACCTCCGCCGCAGCCTCGTTCACCATCCGGTGACGCGCCAGCAATCGCTGTCCCGAAAACCCGCTCCACACCAGCAGCACCCGCGCGTGGCTCTCGCTACCGCGCGGCACCGAATGACCATCCGACTCGTCCAGCACCTCCAAGTGGAGCGGCGAAAACGAGGCACGAAGGAGGCTGTCGAGCTGAGACATCCGAGACAAGGCGTACTCCAGAGCAGTGACGCGCGAACCTCTCATTCCCGAGTGCGCACCAACCGTGGGAGCATGGGCGAGTGGGATCGGTCGGTCAAGCCACAAAACTCGCCGCGTGCAACGCGGCGCGTCCAACGCTACACAATCCGCCTACTCTGCCGTTGCAGGAGCGTTGCGCGCATGAAACTCCCAAACCGGAAGGCCATCGAACCACGCCCCTTCCCGCTCATCGGCAACCTATCCCGTTACGCCTTCAACCCGCTGGCCGAGTCCCTTCGCGCGCGGAGGCAGCATGGTCGCGTGGTGCGGTACTGGATTCGAACACCGGCACGGACCGTGGTTGCCTGGCTGATCACCTCGCCCGACCACGCCGAGCAGCTCCTCGTCGAGCGGCACCGTAGCTACCGAAAGGCCGACACCTACGAGTCGCTCCGCTGGGCGCTCGGTGACGGCATGCTCACCGCAGAAGGCGAACTCTGGCGCCGCCAGCGCCGCATCGCCACACCCGCCTTCGGGCGCGACAGACTGCGCGAAATGTTGCCCGTCGCAGTCCGGCACACAGCCGCGCTCGCGGAGCGACTCGCCAGCGCGCCGCGCACCGCAGACCTCCACCGCGAGGCCAACGCGCTCGCCCTGCTCGTGCTCTGCGAGACCATCTTCTCCACCGCCATCGCAGACCAGACCGCCCGCATCGGCGAACACCTCGAGCACATGATCAAGCATGCGGTCGACCGCATCCGCATCCCCATACCGCTGCTCCACGAGCTGCCGCTGCCGGCCAATCGGCGGGCCCGACGCGCACGGAGCAGCATGAACGCGCTCGTCGAGGGCATGGTCACCGAGGCCGAGCGAACGGGATTCTCCGGCAACGACCTGATCTCCCTCTTCATGGCGGCAACCGACCCGGAGAGCGGCGAGCGCATGTCGCGCACCCAGCTCCGCGACGAGGTCCTCACCTTCCTCGCAGCGGGCCACGAGACCACCGCCAACGGACTCTCCTTCACGCTCGACCTTCTCGCCCGACACCCCGAGTGGCAGGAGCGCGCCGTCGCCGAGATTCAAGCGGTGGTCGGAACAGGGCCCCTCACCTTCGAGCAGCTGCCCCAACTCGACCTGCTGCGACGCATCATCGACGAGTCCATGCGCCTCTTCCCGCCCGCCTGGTCGGTCGAGCGCACCGCACTCGAGGAGGACCACTTCGACGGCCACCGCGTCGCGCCGGGCGACATGGTCATGCTCTCCATTTGGGCCACACACCGCAACGAGGAGCACTGGCCCGACCCCGACCGGTTCGACCCGGACCGATTCCTCCCCGCCAACAGCGCCGGACGCCACCGCATGGCCTTCCTTCCCTTCGGTCTCGGGCCGCGCATGTGCATCGGCAAACACTTCGCCCTCTTCGAGCTGCAGGCCATGCTCGCAACCCTGCTCCCACGCCTTCACTTCGCCTCCATTTCGAACGCCCCCCTTCACCTCGACCCGCTCGTGACGCTCCGGCCCCGCCACGGCGTCCCGCTCCGCGTCACACCCCGCGCCACTGCACAGGCTGCAACATGACCCAAGCCACCTCACGCATCACCGCAGGACGCGCCGACCTCGCCGCTTGGAAGGCCGCGCAACCAGCCAACTTCTTCCGCGCCGAACCCCTGCTCGCCCAGACGCTCGCGCTCGTCGCGCCACAGAGCCTGACCTCCGAGTTCATCGCACGCCTCGACACCCATGGCGCGGCCTGCGCCACCGAACTCGACGAGGCCGCCACCATCAACAACCGGCCCTGGAACCTCCCCCGTCTCGAGCGCTACGACGCCATCGGCAACCGCACCGAAGAGATTG
>CAIWGR010000496.1 GCA_903912275.1 uncultured delta proteobacterium | reverse complement strand
ATGCCCATCACCACATCTTGCACGCCGGCGTCGCCCGCCTCGTTGATGATGAGGTTGAGCAGCGGTACGGCCGCATCGAGCCCCTCCAGCGAGAACCGCTTGGTGCCGACGAACTGCTTGTGCAGAAAGCTCTCCATCTCCGAGGCGGCCGTCAGCCGCTCCAGCATCCAGTGCCGGTCTGCCTGCGACGGCTGCCCGAGGCCTCCCTCGACCTGCTCCATGAGCCAGGCGAGCGCCTCCGGCTGCTCCACCTGCATGAACTCGTAGCCGATGCCCCCGCCGTAGGTCTCGCGCAGGAACTGTAGCACCTGACGGGGCGTCGAGCTGGTCTGGCCCGGAATCTCCGTCGCCACCGCACGGTCCATCTCTGTCTCTGTCAGCCCGAATGCTCCCGGCATCAGCTCCGACGGCGGCGCCGCAGCGGCCGTGAGCGGGTCGGTCGATGCAGCACGATGGCCGCGCGAACGCCAAGCCTCCACCATCCGCGATACGCGCCAGGCCAAGCTCGCCTCGCTCGACCCGCCAATCAGCGCGGTCTGCTGCGTGACCCGCGGCAGCGCGGGAGGCGCAGAGGGCGGCTGCAACGAGAGGCTCGCAGAGGAGACCGCCGTACGGGCGCCGCTCCGGTGTGCCATCACGGCCACCTGAAGCGCCTTGAGGTCGGCATTGGTCAGCCCCTTGAAGAAGGCCATCCATGCGGGCTCGAGGCTCGCAGGGTTGCTCAGGTAGCGAGAAAAGAGCTGCTCGGCCTGACGGTCGGTCTCGGCGTCGACGCCATATCGTTGCGACATTTCAAACCATCGCGAAGGGTCACGGAAGCGCACCCAATCGGGCACAGCGCACGGGCGCCCAAGGCTAGTGCCTGCAAGAGCATCGTCAAGGTTCTAGAGCGCACACGCCGCGCCGCCTGCGCTCACTCTTTGACCTGCGCGCTCACAGGACTACGCTGTCCCTTTCCGCTCGGACCGAGAGAACGCGCCATGACAGCCAGCAACGCCGAGACGCGCGCCACACCGCCGGTGGATGAGGGGGGCCTTCCTCTCCGCTGGGGCCGCAACCTGCTCCTCTTCAACCTTGCGCTGACGGCCGCGAAGATTGCCGCTTGGTGGATGACCCGAAGCGCGGCCATCTTCTCCGACGCCCTCGAGTCGGTTGCCAACATCGCTACCGCCTCGCTCGCGCTCTACGCACTCTGGCTCGCCGCGAAGCCCCGCGACAAAGACCACCCCTACGGCCACGGAAAGGTCGAGTACTTCTCCTCCGGCATCGAGGGGACGCTCATCCTGGTCGCCGGCGTTACGATCACCGTCATCTCGGTGCAGAACGCTTTCCGTGCCTCCCAGCTCGTCGAGGCAAAGCTCACGCTCGGCCTCGCCATCGAAATCGTCGTCGCCCTCGTCCTCTGGGCCTTCGGCACCATCAGTGTCACCCGCGGCAAGAAGCTCGAGTCGCCCACCATCATCTCCGGCGGCGAGCACCTCCGCGCCGACGCCATCACCACCTTCGGCGTCGTCGCAGGCCTGATCGTTGTGAAGCTCACCGGCTGGAACCGACTCGATCCCATCGTTGCGGGCCTCTTCGGACTTGTGGTCGTTCGCAACGGCTTCCTGCTTCTCCGCGACGCCATCGGCGGGCTCATGGACGAGGCCAACCCCGCACTCCTTGACGAGATCGCAAAGGTGCTCGAGCGCACCAGACGCCCCGGCTGGTCCACCCCCCACCACACCAAGGTCCATCGCCTCGGCCAGACCGTCCACATCGACCTTCACCTCGTCTT
>CAIWGR010000495.1 GCA_903912275.1 uncultured delta proteobacterium | reverse complement strand
TACCTCGGCTGGAACGCGGACGGAAAGTTCTTCGGCGACCGCCGCGTGCGGCTCGCAATGACCCACGCCTTCAACCGCGAGCTGATGCTCAAGCAGAACATGCAGGGGCTGGGACAGCTGCTGAGCGGCCCCTTCTACATCGCTGGTCCGGACTACGACCAGTCGGTGAAGCCCTGGCCCTTCGACCTCAAGCGGGCCGCCGCGCTCCTTGACGAGGCTGGCTGGCGCGACGCCGACGGCAACGGCATCCGTGAGAAGGTCATCGACGGCAAGACCGTTGAGTTCAACTTCGGCATGCTGACCTACGGCTACCGGCCGGAGTTCATCGCCGCGATGGAGGCCTTCCGGAACGACCTCCGTACCATCGGCGTCATCATGACCATCGAGCCGGCGGAGTGGGCCATCCTGGTCCGCCGCATGGAGCAGAAGGACTTCGATGCCTACACCGGCGGCTGGCAGCTTGGCTGGGACACCGACCTCTACCAGATCTGGCACTCCAGCCAGGCCGACGTGCCCAAGAGCAGCAACCGTGTCGGCTTCCGAAACGCCGAGGCAGACAAGATCATCGAGGGGGTGCGGTCGGAGTTCGACCCTGTGAAGCGCAAGGAGCTCTTCTCCCGCTTCCACAAGTTGGTGCACGAGGAGCAGCCCTACACCTTCTGGTTTGCCGGCGACGAGATCGGCGCCTGGCGCGACCGGGTCGACAATGTCTCCTTCTCGGTTGTCCGACCCTACACGTGGACAACGAACTGGTTCGTCAAGGATGCGAAGTAGTTCGCAGGGGTAGGCTGGCACCGTGGCACGCTACATTCTCAAGCGGATCCTGCTGATGATCCCGACGATGGCGATGATCGCGATCGTCGTCTTCGGCATCATCAACCTCGCACCGGGTAACCCGGGCCAGGCGACGAATGCTTCGGGCAGTGAGCGGGCCGATCAGAACGCCAACTCCCGCGAAGGCTTCCGGCTCTTCAAGGAGCATTACAACCTCGACAAGCCCATCCTGCTCAACTTCCGCTATCGGCTGCAGCGGGCCGATGTGGAGCAGCACCTGCATGTTATCGCCAGCAACATGGCGACGCCCATTGCCGGAGAGCGCGAGGCGCTGGCAGTTGGAGCGACCGCTGCCTCCGTCATCAGCAACATCGCCAACGCCGACGTCACCGCGCTCCGCGCCGAGCTGACCAAGCCCGGGCTCGACGCAGCAGCCAAAGAGGCGCTGACCGACAAGCTGATGGCGATGGAGGTGGTCGAACTCGACCCCATCCGTCCACCGAAGCCGGCCGCGAAAGAGGTCTTCGCCGCCGAAGAGGAGGTGGAGAATTGGGGGCTGACCATCGTCCCCTTCCTCATCCAGATTGCGCAGGGCTACATCCGGCTCGAGCCGGCCGATGGCAAGGGAGAAGGCCTCAGCGTTGCGGTCTCCGACTTGGCAGTCGCTCCCGACCTGTCAAAGCCGCTGGCTCCGCTCGAGCATGCGGGCAAGCGCTGGGTCATCAACCGTACCATCACCGAGAAGGTGCGGTTCCTCGCAGTGCAGCGCCTCTCGGTGAACGCGCGGCGGTCGGTTGTCGTCCACGACGGCGAGACGGCCACAGCCGAAGCCAAGGAGGCCAACCGCGATGTGCTGACCGAGAACGCGGAGATTTCGCAATGGACCTACGCACTCGACGCGGCGCCGGCCGATAAGGCAGCGACCATCGCCAAGTGGACCAGCTGGTTCACCAAGGCAGCGCCCCGCTTCGAGCGGACGCCCGTTGGCACGCTGGTCAGCGTCTTCACCGAGACCCGGTTCTACAAGTACATGGGCAACCTGATCGTCCTCGACCTCGGCACCTCGACCCGGTTCAAGCGGCCCGTCTGGGAGGTCATCCAAGAGCACTGGCGCTACTCCATCTTCCTCTCGGTCGCCTCGCTCTTTCTGGCCTACTTCATCTCGGTGCCGCTCGGCGTGCTCGCTGCCGTGCGCCACAACCAGTTCGCCGACCGCGGCGTCGGCCTCGCACTCTTTGTGCTCTACAGCCTGCCCAGCTTCTTCGCTGCCACGCTCATGCAGACCTACCTGACCGACGCCAACAAGAGCATCTTCTCCTGGTTTCCCGTCTCCGGCTTCCAGGCGGGCGACCCCAACATGCAGACGACGATGCAGATGCTGGGCGACATGACCTGGCACATGATCCTGCCGCTTGTCTGCCTGACCTACGGCGGATTGGCGGCCATCAGCCGCTATGCACGGACCGGCCTGCTCGACGTCATCCGCAGCGATTATGTCAGAACAGCCCGTGCGAAGGGACTTCCGGAGTGGATCGTCATCATGAAGCATGCGGTCCGAAACGGCCTCATCCCCATCCTTACGCTGCTCGGTTTCACCCTGCCCGCGCTTATCGGCGGCTCGATCATCATCGAGCACATCTTCGCCATCGACGGCATGGGCAAGCTGATGATCACAGCCATCCAGTTCCGCGACTACAATGTCATCATGGGCGAACTGCTCATTGCCTCGGTGCTGACACTGCTCGGCATCCTTCTCTCCGACATCTCCTACGCGCTGGTCGACCCGCGCATCAGTCTGGAGTGAGGCCATGACGACGCAGGTACCCACCACCGCGGTCGCCGAGCCGCCCTCCTACTGGTCCATTGTCTGGGGACAGTACCGCAAGAACATCACGGGCGTGGTGGCGGTCTACATCATCCTCGCGCTGCTCGTGCTGGCGGTGGTGGCCCCGCTCATCGCCTCGAAGGTGCCGCTCATCTGGGTCTCGGAGAGCGGAAAACTCTCCTTTCCGCTCCTGCACGCGCTGCTCTTCAACCGGAACATCTACGAGAACGGGGTCGACCTCTTTTTCAACCTCGTGCTGCTGGCAGCGCCCCTCCTCTGGCTCGCGAATCGCCTCTTCGTCCGGTCCATCAAGGGGCATGAGGTCACCCGGCGGCGGGCTGCGGAGACCAACTTCAAGTTGGGGCTGAGCCTTCTGCTCCTCCTGCTGTTTGGCGGTCTGCTGGCCATCGACCCCCGTTCGCCCACGCTCGACTACCGGCTTCTGGCCGAGACTTCGCAGCACTTCTCTCTCTTTCCTCCGCTGCGGATTCAGTTCGACGACACGCTCTACGGCGCCACAGGCCCCGGCATTCGCCACCTGCTCGGCCAGGACGGCGCAGGGCGCGACATCTTCGTCCGGCTCCTCTTCGGCACCCGCGTGTCGCTCGCGGTCGGCGTCATCGCCGTCTCCATCTATGTGACCATCGGCACCATCTTGGGCGCGCTCGCAGGCTTCTTCGGCGGCACCTGGGACCTCATCGTCTCGCGTCTGATTGAGCTACTGCTCTGCTTCCCCAGCTTCTTCCTCATCCTGACCTTCATCGGCTTCCTGGAGCAGCCCTCCATCTTCTGGGTCATGGTCATCATCGGCTTCACGGGCTGGACCGGCCCCGCCCGTCTCGTCCGCGCCGAGTTCCTCCGGCTTCGGAACCTCGACTTTGTTACAGCGGCCCGCGCGGCAGGCCTCACCGACACCCGCATCATCTTCCGGCATGTCCTTCCGAACGCCCTCGGCCCCATCCTCGTGACCGCGACCTTCGGCGTGGCCTCGTCGGTCATTGTCGAGTCTTCGCTCTCCTTCCTGGGCTTTGGCGACCCGACGCTCCCCTCCTGGGGCCGCATCCTCGCCTACGGCCGTGACACGAGCGACGAGGCCATGATGCTCATCGCCGGTGTCGCCATCTTTGTTACCGTCTCGGCCTTCAACCTCGCGGGCGAAGGCCTCCGCGACGCGCTCGATCCAAGGCTTCGCAAGTGAACAACCCCACCGAAACCCCTCTCCTGGAGCTCCGCGACCTCCGGACCTGGTTCTTCACCGACATCGGCATCGCGCCGAGCGTTGACGGCGTTTCGTATGCCATCCGACGCGGGCGGACGCTCGGTGTGGTGGGAGAGTCGGGCTGCGGCAAGAGCGTGACGGCGCTCAGCATCATGCGGCTCATTCCCTCGCCTCCGGGCCGCACGGTCAGCGGTCAGGTGCTCTTCGAAGGGCGCGACCTCGGCGCCCTCTCCGAGCGGGAGATGCGCAAGATTCGCGGCAACCGGATCGGCATGATTTTCCAAGAGCCGATGACGAGTCTCAACCCCGTCTACACGGTGGGCAACCAGATCTCCGAGGCCATCTCGCTCCACCTCGACCTGGGGCCCAAAGAGACGCGCGATCTCGCCATCGACATGCTCCGGCAGGTGGGCATCCCGAGCCCCGAAAAGCGGATCGACGACTACCCGCACCAGATGTCGGGCGGCATGAAGCAGCGGGTCATGATTGCCATGGCGCTTGTCTGCAAGCCCGACCTGCTGATCGCCGACGAGCCCACGACGGCACTCGACGTGACGATTCAGGCCCAGATTCTCGACCTGCTCAACAGCCTCCAGAAGTCTCTTGGCATGAGCATCCTCATGATCACGCACGACCTCGGCGTTGTCGCGGAGGTCTCGGACGATGTGGCGGTGATGTATGCCGGCAAGGTGGTGGAGCGGGGCGACGCGCGCGACATCTTCCGGCGGCCGCTGCACCCCTACACCATCGGCCTCTTCCGCAGCCTGCCAAGCATGTCGGCAGCGCGCGGTGGCCGGCTCCCGACCATCCCGGGCATGGTTCCCTCGCCCCTCGACTTCCCGACCGGCTGCCGCTTCCGCACCCGCTGCCCCTTCGCGACCTCTGCCTGCGCGGAGTCGGAGCCGCTGCTCAAAGAGGTCGGTGGTGGCCACGCGGTGGCCTGCCACTTTGCTGCCGAGATTGAATCGGGCGCGAAGGCTGCAACGGGGCCCTACATCGACGGCCGGACCATCGTGAAGAGCTGGCGCGACGGCAGCATCGGCGAATCCATCCGCGGCGGAGAGGCACCATGAGTTTCACACCCTCGCACGGCACCACCACGCAGCTGCCGCAACGGCCCGAACCGCTCGTCCGGGTGAGCGGTCTCAAGAAGTATTTTCCCATTCAGAAGGGGCTGCTGGGCCGCACAGTTGGCCAGGTAAAGGCGGTCGACGACGTCTCGTTCGACATCTTTCCGGGCGAGACGCTCGGGATGGTCGGAGAGTCGGGCTGCGGCAAGACGACGATTGGCCGCACGCTGCTCCGCCTTGTCGAGCCGACGTCGGGCTCAGCGCTCTTCAAAGGGCGCGACCTCTTCCAACTTTCGCCCTCGGAGCTGCGCGCCGAGCGGCGCAACATGCAGATTGTCTTTCAGGATCCCTATTCGAGTCTCAATCCACGGATGACCATCGAGAGCATCGTCGGCGAGGCGATGCGGATCCACGGCGTCGCGACGGCCGCTACGGTGCGTGAAGAGGTGATGGGGCTGCTCGAGAAGGTGGGCCTGCAGCGGAGCTATGTCTCGCGCTACCCCCACGAGTTCTCGGGCGGTCAGCGGCAGCGCATCGGCATCGCGCGGGCCATCTCGCTCAAGCCGGAGTTCATTGTCTGCGACGAGGCCGTCTCGGCGCTCGACGTGTCGGTCCAGGCGCAGGTCATCAACCTGCTCCTCGACCTGCAGGACGAGTTCAAACTCTCCTACC
>CAIWGR010000494.1 GCA_903912275.1 uncultured delta proteobacterium | reverse complement strand
TGGGCCGGCTCAGCGAGGGTGAAGCGGTCGTCTGCGAAGGTCAGGTTGCCTATGGGGAAGCGGCAGAGGCCGTCGATGCACTGGTAGGGCGACTCGCAGGCGGCTCCCGACGAGCAGTCGATGCCGGCGTCTGCGGGTGGCGCGGTGTCTGCATCGCCGGAGCCGTCGTCGGGAGGCGCGGTGTCTGCATCGCCGGAGCCGTCTTCGGGCGTGGCGTCGGAGCCGTCTTCGGGCGTGGCGTCGGAGCCCTCGCCGGCGGTGTCGGGAGGCTCGACCGTGTCTGCGATGGAGGCCGCATCGGAGCCTTCGCCTGTGGCGTCTGCGGCTGGCGCTACGGTGACGGCGGTGAGGCTGTCGCTGCCGCAGGCCGCCAGCAGAAGCAGGGTGAGGTGGGCGAGGAGGCTGGGCCTGATTGTCATGCTGCACCTTGCGCGGAGATGGGCGAGGTATGCCGCGCGGCGGCGCGTGGTGCAAGGCTGCAGTGGGAGGGGTGGCCGCTGCGCTGCCGATGGGCTAGGCGATTGGCAGAGATGAAAGCAGCGAGGAGCGCGCATGAGTGTGGCAGAGCGTCAGGCGGAGATTGTGGCGGAATTCGCGGGGATGACCGACTGGAAGGCGCGTTATCGGCGCATCATTGAGATTGGTCGCGCGCTGCCGCCGCTGGCGGCGGAGTTCCAAACGGAGAGCTTCAAGGTGAAGGGGTGCCAATCGCAGGTCTGGCTTCACGCCCGCCAGGAGAATGGCCTGGTCTACTTTGCCGCGACGAGCGACTCGGACATCGTGCGGGGTCTGGTGGCGCTGGTGGTGAAGGCCTACTCGGGCGCATCCCCCGATGAGGTGCTTGCACAGCCGCCGAGCTTCATCGATCAGATTGGGCTGGGCGAGTCGCTGACGCAGGCGCGTGCAAACGGGCTCTCCGCAATGGTGAAGCAGGTGAAGCTCTACGGCGTGGCCTTCAAGTCGCTGAACACGCCTCGGTAGAACGGTTGGTTCTTGGCGTTTGAGGCGCGGTTCCCGTAGTGTAGCGCGACCGGCAGGGCCGGCAGAGCGGGTGAGTGAAACATCAAGCGGTCGTCGCAGACGGGCGCATCTGGGAGAGAGCCATGAAGGCAGGCATCAAGCAGGGATTGGGTTGGGTTGTGTTGGCGCTTCTGGCGGGCTGCGCGGATGCCGGGAGTTCGGCGCCGGATGCCGATGCGGCGGGCGCGAGCGACGCCGCGGATGCGACCGACAGCGCCGGCTCTGCCGACACGGTTGAGACGGCCGACACGGCGGTGGACACCGAGACCGATGCGACCGGTCTGGCCTTCGGAGAGCCCTGCACTGCAGCAACGCAGTGCGCTTCGCGCGTCTGTCTCGACTACCCGGAGGATGGACAGCCCGGCATCTGCAGCAACCGTTGTGGCGACTCCAGCCAGTGCCCGCCCGAGTTTGTCTGTGATGCGCTGGACCCCAACGCGACCGATGTTGCGATCATCTGTCTGCCGATCAACAGCTGCTTGGATGGCGACGATGATGGCTACGGCTTTGGGCCTTCGTGCCGTGGCGCGGACTGCGACGACTCGACGCGCGCACGGAACCCGCAGGCCTCGGAGGTCTGTGACGGCGCCGATGACGACTGCGACGGCCTGGTAGACGACAACGCGACCGATGTGGGTCAGAACTGTGCAACGGGCTTCTCGGGCGAGTGCGCTGCGGGCCGGACGGTCTGCGCGTCGGGTCTCGCGGTGTGCGAGTCCAGCGTTGCGCCGGCCGAGGAGAGCTGTGACGGTCGCGACACCGACTGCGATGGCCTGACGGACGAGGGCGAGGATGGCCTGCCGCTCTCACGCACCTGCTACGAGGGGCCGGCCGGGACGCTTGGTGTGGGCGCCTGCGTTTCGGGGATTCAGACCTGTGACCGCGCGGCCTTCTCCTCCTGCGTGGGCGCTGTGCTTCCGCAGCCCGAGACCTGCGACGGCATCGACAACGACTGCAACGGCGCCGTGGACGAGGGGCTCTCGCTGGCGCCCTGGTATGTGGACGCAGATGGCGACGGACACGGCGACCCGGCGCTTCCGCCTGTTGATTCGTGCGGCCTCGTCAGTGGACGCGCGCTGGTTGCCGATGACTGCGACGACAGCCGTGCGACCAGCTTTCCGGGTGCCGCGGAGATTGTGGGCGACGAGATCGATCAGGATTGCGATCGCACCGAGCTCTGCTTCGCCGATGCCGATGGAGACGACTTCCGCACCGCGACCACGGTCCGGTCGCTCGACCTCGACTGCACCGATCTTGGCGAGGCGACGCGGACCGTTCGCGCCGTCGACTGCGACGACACCACATCGGGCATCTACCCCGGCGCGCCGGAGATCACGGGCAACGAGGTCGACGACAACTGCGACGGCCAGGAGCTCTGCTACGTGGACGCAGACAACGACGGCTACCGGCTCGATACCACCGTGCTTTCGGCCAACATCTCCTGCGCCAACGATGGCGAGGCCCCCGTGGCCGACCTCCGCGGTGATTGCGACGACCTCGATGCGCGCCGGCGGCCGGGCCAGTCGGAGATCTGCAACGGCGTGGACGACAACTGTGACGGGAACATCGACGAGGGCGTCGCGGCGATCGGCTACTACCTCGATCGCGACGGCGACGGGTTTGGAGACTTCGCGGAGTCGCCCGTGCTCCGTTGCGTTGCGCCGGTGGGCTATGTGGGCAACAACCTCGATTGCGACGACCGGCTCTTCTCCGTCTCGCCGAACGGCGTTGAGACGGTGGGCGACGGCGTGGATCAGGACTGCGACGGTCACGAGATCTGCTTCGAAGACACCGACGGCGACGGGTTTCGGTCCGATGTCACCTTCCTCTCGTCGGACCGTGACTGCGCCGACCCCGGCGAGGCCTACCGTTACATGAGCGCTGGCGATTGCGACGACAGCCGTGCGACCAGCTATCCCGGCGCCGTGGAGATTACGGGTGACTCCATCGACAGCTCCTGTGACGGGCTCGAGACCTGCTACGTGGATGGCGACCGTGACGGCTTCCGGTCGGTGCTGACGATCGTATCGAGCGACATCTCCTGCCTGCTTCCGGGTCTGGCCCGTGCGGGCGACCCGGCGAACGACTGCAACGATGCCGACAACACCATCAACCCCTCCGCGAGCGAAAGCTGCGACCTTGTGGATGAGGACTGCGACGGCGTTGTCGACAACGGCATTCCGACCAACAACTACTACCCCGACCGCGACGCCGACAGCTTCGGTGATGCAAGCGCGGCTCCGACTGCCCGCTGCTCACCGCCCGCCGGCTATGTGACCAACCGGCTCGACTGTCAGGACCTCGATGTGTCGGTACGCCCGGGTGCCACAGAGATCATCGGCGACGAGATCGACGAGAACTGCGACGGCGTGGAGTTCTGCTTCGTGGACAGTGACGGCGACGGCTACCGGCCTACAGGCAACACCGTCACCATCTCGGTCGATGCCGACTGCCGCGACTTCGGCGAGGCGCGTCGGGCGACCCTGCAGGGCGACTGCAACGACTCGAACTTCGCGGTGAAGCCGAGCGCGACAGAGCTGCCCGCCGACGGCGTGGACCAGGACTGCAACGGGCAGGAGCTCTGCTACGTGGATGCCGACAATGACGGCTACCGTCCGCCATCGATGGCGCAGGTGGTCTCATTCAACCTGTCGTGCGTGGATGTGGGTGAGAACACGGCAGCGGCGCCGGCGACCGACTGCAACGACAACAACCAGGTCATCAACCCGGGCATCTCGGAGATCCCGTGCGACGGCATCGACCAGAACTGCAACGGGATGCTCGATGAAGGTGTCTGCACGCCCTGAACGATTTCATGCGCATGAGGCGCGGAACAACCTCAGTGTTGCCATTGGAGACAAGATGACCATCGGAACTACACTGTCTCGGGGGCTGCTCCTTTTGTTGCTGGGTGCGGCTGCGTCGCTCTCCGCATGCAGCGATGGCGCGCAGATCTCGGATGATGGCGAAGACAGCTCGGTTCCGGATTCCGGGTTGGCCGACAGCACGGTGGACGGGAGCGGGTCCGGAGCGGATACCGATTCCGGCGCGGACGGCAGTGGTGAGGTCACGCCGGGCACGGTTCCGAACGGGCAACCCTGCAGGCAGGATCGGGACTGTCAGGCAGGCGTCTGCATCGACATCCCGGGGGTTTCCGGGCAGTCGATCTGCACGGTCATCTGCCTCTCAGATTCGGACTGCGGCTCGGGACTCGACTGCGTTCCGGTGACGACAGGCGCTGATGCGGTTTCGGCCTGCATTCCGGTCAACCAGTGCCTGGACGGCGATGGCGACGGATTTGGCTTTGGTGCCGCTTGCACGGGGTTGGATTGCGATGATGCGGATCCCGCCGTCAATCCGCGTGGCGTCGAGGGCTGCGACGGGATCGACAACGATTGTGACGGGCTGATTGATGACACGCCGATCGACGCGGGCCGGAGCTGTGAGACAGGGTTTGCGGGCCGTTGCGCGCAAGGCGTGACAGTGTGCTCATCGAATGCGCTGGAGTGTCAGCCCGACGTTCTTCCTGAGGATGAGGTCTGCGACGGGATCGACAACGATTGCGATGGCGCGGCAGACGAGGACGACGTGGGTCAGCCCCTTTCCCGCACCTGTTACGATGGGCCTGCAGGAACCGCCGGGGTGGGTATCTGTGCCGGAGGGCGTCAGACCTGCGCCGCAGGTGACTTTGGCGGATGCCTCGGCCAGACGCTTCCTGCCGTGGAGATCTGCGATGGTGTGGACAACGACTGCAACGGACTGGCCGACGACGAGACGCGTGAAGTCAGCTGGTACCAGGATGCGGATGGTGATGGCTTCGGCAGTCCCTCCGCTTCACCCCTCTCCTCCTGCGTGCCGCCTGCAGGATACGTGCAGAATGCGGATGACTGTGATGACGGCGAAAGGCTGGTCAACCCGTCGGCGGAGGAGCAGCCAGGCGATGGGGTCGATGGCAACTGCGATGGGACGGAGCTCTGCTTTGCAGATCAGGACGGTGATGGCTTTGTATCGGGCTCGGCGATCCGCTCTGCCGATGCGGATTGCGCAGACCCCGGCGAGTTCGATCTGACGGCACTCGGAGGCGACTGCGATGACAGCGACCCGCAGTCCTACCCTGGCGCCCCGGAGATTGTGGGAAATGAGGCAGACAACGACTGCGATGGTCGTGAGATCTGCTTTGCCGACGCGGACGGTGATGGTGTTCGGTCCTCCGACGAGGTGCTTTCCGAGAATGTTGTCTGCACCGATCCGGGCGAGGCGCGTCTGACCTTGCTGGCGGGAGACTGTGATGATCGTGACGCTGCGATACGACCTGGCCAACTCGAGAGTTGCAACGGCGTGGATGACGACTGCAATGGCGCAGTGGATGATCGCCTTCCGACGCGGCGCTACTTTGTTGACCGGGATGGCGATGGATTCGGCACTTCGCAGATTGCAGCGATCGACAGCTGCGCACCGGTCACCGGCTACGTTGAAAACGATGGAGACTGCGATGACTCCAGTGGGGATGTCTTTCCGGGCGCGGTTGAGGCCGCCGGCGACGGCATCGACCAGAACTGCGATGGGCGCGAGCTCTGCTTCGCGGACGCAGATGGCGACGGCTACCGTGGTACGGGAACGCTGCTGTCGGCTGACGGAGACTGTGTCGATGCGGGCGAGGCGTCGGCGGCAATGCCGGCGGGCGATTGTCTGGACAGCGACCGTCTCGTCCGTCCCGGCGTGGCAGAGCTCCCCGGCGACGGCATCGATCAGAACTGCGATGGTCAGGAGAGCTGCTATGCGGATGCCGATGGCGACGGCGCTCGGACCGATGTGCTGATCGCTTCGCCGGACACCCTGTGCGACGCACTCGGAGAGGCGAGTCCGCGCGCGGTTGCCGGTGACTGCGACGACCTGAATGCGAGCCGTCGCCCTGGTGCGACAGAGGTCTGCAATGGGGTTGACGACAATTGCGACGGCGTCACCGACGAGGGGCTTGCAACCCAAAGCTACTGGCGCGACGCCGATGGCGATGGATACGGCGCTGCCGGCGCCTCGCCGACGCTGTCGTGCGGACCTGTTGCAGGCGCCGTCTCCAATGACGGAGATTGTGACGACGCGCGCGCAACGGTGAAGCCCGGTGCCACCGAGACCGCGGGAGATGGTGTCGATCAGAACTGTGACGGGCAGGAGCTCTGCTACCTCGATGCAGACGATGACGGCTATCGCCCCGGCCTCGTGGTCATCGTTTCTGCCGACATCGACTGCCTCGACACGGGCGAGGCACTCGCCGTCGAGCCGGAGGGAGACTGTGACGATTCGAATCCGTCGGTGCGACCGGGCACGGCGGAGGGCGTCGGAGACGGGAGTGATCAGAACTGTGACGGTCAGGAGCTCTGCTATCTGGATGCGGATAACGACGGCTATCGCCCGGATGGCGGCGCTACCGTGGTATCGCCGGACCTCCGGTGTGACGCTCCGACGGAGGCCGTTTCGAGCGATCCCGCGGGTGACTGCGCCGATACCGACAGCGGTCGGAACCCGGGAGCACCTGAACTTTGCGACGGTGTCGACAACGACTGCAACGGTTTGACGGACGATAACATCGTGACGTTGCTCTACTACCCCGACCGTGACGGCGACGGCCGCGGAGACGCCTCTGCATCGTCCGTCTCGAGCTGCACGACCGTGACGGGTAGCGTTGCCAATGCGCAGGACTGCAACGACAATAACCCAACGGTCTACACGGGCGCCGCGGAGGTAGCAGGCGACGGCGTGGACCAGAACTGCGATGGTCAGGAGCTCTGCTACCTCGATCTGGACGCGGATGGATTTCGCGTTGACGCGACTCGTCTCTCATCACGGCTGGCTTGTGACGGCGCCGGAGAGGCGTCTGCGTCGGCACTGGGACCCGACTGCGATGACTTGGATGCGACCATCTATCCCGGCGGACGCGAGGTTGCCGGCGATGGTGTCGACAGTAACTGCGACAGCCGTGAACAATGCTTTGTTGATGCGGATGGTGACCGTTACCGGACAACCGCGACGGTTTTTTCGACAAGGCTCGGATGCGATGGCGCCGGCGAAGCGGCGGCGGGTATTCCGGCGGGGGATTGCGACGACACAAGCGCTGCCCGTTACCCGGGCGCCGCGGAGGTGTGCGATGGCGTGGATCAGGATTGTGACGGGGTCGCCGACAACGGCCTGGCAACGCAAGTCTACTACACGGACAGTGATGGTGACGGCTTCGGCGCGGTCAGCTCATCCGGGGTTGCTTCATGTCGGGCTGTGGCCGGTACCGTGACGAATCGGGCGGATTGCGACGACGCCGATGCAGCCGTGCGACCGGGTGCGTCGGAGGTCGCCGGTGACAACGTGGACCAGAACTGCGACGGCTCGGAGGTCTGTTTTGTGGATGTTGATGGGGACGGATATCGCTCAGGCTCGGCGCTTGTGATCTCGACGGACGCAGACTGCAGCGATGCGGGCGAAGCGCTCGCGACCGCGTCACTGGGCGACTGCGATGACACCCGTGCCGCCGTTTCGCCCAGCGCCGCGGAGGTCGCGGGCGACGGCGTGGATCAGAACTGTGACACGCGCGAACTGTGCTACGTGGATGCAGACGGTGATGGGTATCGCCCGACCGGTCTTCCAACCCTTGTTTCGGCGAATCTCTCCTGTGGAGATGCGGGGGAAGCGAGCGCCGCGGCTGGTTCGAACGACTGCGACGACACGACGGCGGATCGGAGCCCGGGCCTGTCGGAACGGTGCGACGGCATTGATAACAACTGCAACCTGATCGTCGACGATGCCGTTGCGACGCTGAGCTACTATCCCGACCGTGACGGTGACCTCCGTGGCGATGCGACGGCCGCCCCGATCGTGAGTTGCGCCGTGGTGGCGGGAAGGGTCGCGAATGCCTCGGACTGCAACGACGCGGATGCTTCGGTCTACAGTGGCGCTCTTGAGATTCCGGGTGATGGCGTGGACCAGAGCTGCGACGGTCTCGAACTCTGCTTTGAAGATGGGGATGGCGACGGTTACCGGAGCAGTCTCACGGGGCCGAGCAGCTCCTTGAGCTGCAGCCAAGCGGGTTTTGCGGCTGCGAGCGCGCCGAGCGGGGACTGTAATGATCTCGACGGCGCGGTGCGGCCCAATGCGTTGGAGATTGCAGGCGATGGTGTGGATCAGAACTGCGATGGTCAGGAGATCTGTTTCGTCAACGCGGATGGCGATGGGTTCAGGACCTCACTGACGACGGTCTCTTCGAGTATCAGCTGCAGCCTGCCTGGCACGGCGCGCGCTCTTGTGCCCGCTGGCGACTGTGACGACGCGTCGACGCTGCGGTATCCTGGTGCGCCGGAGTTCTGCGACGGCGTGGATCAGGATTGCGATGGCGTGGCCGACAATGGTCTTGCCACGCTGAACTACTATCCCGACGCGGATGGTGATGGTTTCGGGCGCGCTGGTTCGACAGCCGTCGCCTCGTGCAGAGGCATCTCAGGTTCTGTGACGAATGATGGCGACTGCGACGACGCGCGCTCGGCCATCCGACCGGGCGTGACGGAGGTTGCCGGCGACGGGCTGGACCAGAACTGCGACGGTCAGGAGCTCTGCTACGTGGATGCGGACAGTGATGGTTACCGAAACGGTAGCACGGTGACTGTGTCTGCCGATGCAGACTGCTCTGATCTCGGCGAGGCGCTGGCGACGGCACCGGACACGGACTGCAACGATCTGGTCGGGGCGATTCGACCAGGGGTGACAGAGGTCGCGGGCGACAGTGTTGATCAGAATTGTGACGGCACGGAGCTCTGCTTCGTCGACGCAGACCGCGACGGCTATCGGGTCACCGGCGGCGGTACGGTTCTGTCGCTGAACCTCTCTTGCGCAGACCCGGGGGAGGCGGCCCTGGCGACGAACGCGGGTGACTGTGCAGACGCCGATGCGACCCGTAATCCGGGCGCGACGGAGATTTGCGATGGCGTGGACCAGGACTGCGACGGTGTGGCCGACGACGGGCTCGCAACACAGAACTATTATGTCGATGCGGACGGCGATTCGCGGGGCGCGCTGGGGAGCGTGCCGGTGACCAGCTGCGCTCCGGTCGCCGGTCGCGTCGCCAGTTCGACAGACTGCAACGACGGTGATGCATCGGTCTACCCGGGTGCCGTCGAGGTTGCGGGCGACGGCGTCGATCAGAACTGTGACGATCAGGAACTCTGCTACCGGAACCTAGATGGCGATGCCTACCGGACCGACGCGACCGTGCTGAGTCTGAGCATCGCCTGCTCCGCGACAGGGTTGGCAAATCGGTCGCGTCTGAACGGCGACTGCGATGATTTGGACGCAGCCGTCTATCCGGGTGCGTTTGAGGTGGCGGGTGATGGCATCGACCAGAGCTGTGACAGCCTTGAGCTCTGTTATGTGAATGCCGACAACGACCCGTATCGGACCAACACGACCGTTCTCTCGCCACGCCTGGCCTGCAACGGAAGCGGTGAGGCTCCGGCATCGCGGCCGCTGGGCGACTGCGACGACATGAACTCGACGCGGTACCCGGGTGCGACCGAACTCTGCAACGGCGTGGATGACGACTGCAATCTTGCCATCGACGACGGCGTTCCGACGCAGAACTACTACCTCGACGCAGACGGTGACACCTTCGGGGCTGCGGGCTCCACACCGGTGGCGAGCTGCTCCACGGTTGCAGGCAGGGTGTTGAACGCCTCCGATTGCAACGATGCATCGGCTGCCATCCGGCCGGGAGTGACGGAGATTGCCGGAGACAACGTGGACCAGAACTGCGACGGCGCGGAGGTCTGTTTCGCAGACGCGGATGATGACGGGTATCGACCCAATCTGACCTCCATCACAATCTCGGCCGACACCGACTGCAACGACGCGGCCGAGGCCATTGCCGCAGACCCCGCGGGAGATTGCAACGATGCGAACGCCGCTGTGCGGCCGAATGCGACAGAGATTGCTGCGGATGGCGTAGACCAGAACTGCGACACGCAGGAGTTGTGTTACGCGGATGCCGACAACGACGGATACCGTCCGAACGCCACCGCGACGGTGGTCTCGCTGAACCTGATCTGCACAGATGCGGGAGAGCGTGGCGCCTCAGCTCCGACGACCGACTGCAACGATTTGTCGGCCAGTATCTATCCAGGCGCCCCCGAAGTGGTGGCGGATGGCGTGGATCAGGACTGCAACGGGGTGGAGCTCTGCTATCTCGATAACGACAGTGATGGCTATCGCCCGGATGCCACCTCCACCCTCGCGTCGGCTGACTTGGACTGTGCAGATGCCAGAGAGGCCAGAGGTGACTTTCCGACGACGGACTGCAACGACAGCAACGCAGCCATCAATCCGGGTGTGGATGCAGATGCTGACGGCCTCAACGCCTGCCTGGACTGCGTCGATTCGAACAATCGGATTCCGGGAGGCGTCATCACGCTGACGGGGAGCACGGCCTCTGTAGAGTATGGAAACAACGCGATCTACGATCTCACCACCCAGAACTTCCGGGCATCGAACGCAGTCGTCGCCCGCGTTGCCGATGTGAATGTGCGCGTGAATCTCACGCATACGTGGGACGGAGACCTGGTGATCTCGCTGGTCTCGCCATCAGGAACCGTCGTGGCGCTCTCGACCAACAATGGAAGTTCGGGCGATAACTACAGCACCACGCTGTTCGATGATGAAGCCGCGACGGCCATCTCGGCTGGGGTCGCTCCCTTCAACGGTAGCTACCGCCCCGCGTCGCCGCTGAACGCATTCGACACGCAGACCATGAGTGGCAACTGGACCCTTCGGGTTGCTGATACTGTCGGAAGTGACAGCGGCTCGATGACCTCTTGGTCAGTCGACATCACGACCGCCTGCCCGTAGGCGCCGCTTAGGCCGTCCGCGGCGCGACCTTCCAGAAGGCGGCGCGGGCTGCCGGCCAGTCGGCCAGCAGCGCCTTGGCGCGGAGGCTGCCCGTGTGTGCTGCGTGCTCTCCGAGGAGCGTGCGGAGCTGCGCCTCGTCGGCCTGGCTGTCGAGGCGTGAGAGCGCGATGAGGTCGCGGTTGCAGCGGCGCTCGAACTGCGCGGCATCGTCGTAGACAAAGGCCACGCCGCCGGTCATCCCGGCGCCGAAGTTGCGGCCCGTCTCGCCGAGGATGACCGCCACGCCGCCCGTCATGTATTCGCAGCCGTGCTCGCCCACACCCTCGACGACGGCGGTGGCGCCGCTGTTCCGGACGCAGAAGCGCTCGCCCGCCGAACCGCGGATGAAGAGCTTTCCGCCCGTGGCGCCGTAGAGGCAGGTGTTGCCCGCGACCACCTGTTCGGATTCACGGTCGTGGCCTTCGCCCGGTGTGATGGTGATGAGGCCGCCGCACATGCCCTTGCCGACATAGTCGTTGGATTCGCCGCGGAGGCGGAGCGAGACGCCGGGGAGGCAGAAGGCGCCGAAGCTCTGGCCGGCCTGCCCCGTGAGGTGGAGGGTGATGGTGTCGTCGGGCAGGCCGGCGTCGCCGTGCGAGAGGGCGATGCGTCCCGCCAGGCGGGCGCCGATGGTCCGGTCGGTGTTGTGAATGGGGAAGTGAAGCTCGAGCTTCGCGCCGCTGCGGATGGCCTCTTCTGCGGCCTCGGCGATGGTGTCGTTGAGCGAGCGGGGGACCACGCCGTTGCGGGGGAAGGTGTTGTAGCGGAGGCTGTTGCGCTCGTCGGGGCGGGCCAGCAGGGCGTCCAGCCGGAGGAGGTTGGCCTTGGGGTGGTCGGGGTGTGCCACCTGCTCGAGGAGGTCGGCGCGGCCGACCACCTCGCCGAGCGACCGGAAGCCGAGCTCGGCGATGATGGTGCGGACCTCTTCGGAGACGGCGTCGAAGAAGGCGACGATCTGCTCCGGGGTGCCGTCATACTTGAGGCGGAGGTCTTCGCGCTGGGTGGCGATGCCGACAGGGCAGGTGTTGAGGTGGCACTGGCGCACATACTTGCAGCCCACCGCGATGAGCGCCGCAGTGCCGAAGTTGTACTCCTCGGCGCCGAGCATGGCGGCGACGACGATGTCGCGGCCGGTGCGGAGGCCGCCGTCGGTGCGGAGCCGGACCCGCTCGCGGAGGCCGTTGAGGAGGAGCACCTGCTGCACCTCGGCGAGGCCGAGCTCCCAGGGGCTGCCGGCGCTCTTGATGGAGGACCAGGGCGAGGCGCCCGTGCCGCCGACATCGCCGGAGATGAGGATGACATCGGCGAAGGCCTTCACCACACCCGCGGCGATGGTGCCGACGCCGGCCTCGGCCACCAGCTTGACGCAGATGTGGGCCGCCGGGTTGACCTCCTTGAGGTCGTAGATGAGCTGGGCGAGGTCTTCGATGGAGTAGATGTCGTGGTGGGGCGGCGGCGAGATGAGGGTGACGCCGGGGACCGCCTTGCGGAGGTGGGCGATGAAGGGCGAGACCTTGTGGCCGGGGAGCTGGCCGCCCTCGCCGGGCTTGGAGCCCTGGGCCATTTTGATTTCGAGCTCGCGGGCGCTCATCAGGTAGGCGGGGGTGACGCCGAAGCGGGCCGAGGCGATCTGCTTGATGGCGCTGTTGGCGAGGTCGCCGTTGGCGTCGGGGACAAAGCGGGCCGCATCTTCGCCGCCCTCGCCCGAGTTGGACTTTCCGCCGATCCGGTTCATGGCGATGGCGAGGGTGGCGTGGGTCTCGGGGGAGAGGGCGCCGAGCGACATGGCGGCGGTGGTGAAGCGGCGGCGGATCTCGGCGCCGGCCTCGACCTCGTCGAGCGCGACGGGCGGCCGCACGCGGCGGAAGGAGAGCAGGTCGCGGAGGGCAACAGCCGGTCGGTCTGTGGCGGCCTTGGCGTAGTCGGCGTAGTCCTCCGCGCTGCCCGACTTGCGGAACTTCTGGAGGGCGCGGAGGGCGTCGGGCGACCAGGCGTGGGTCTCGGCCTGCTTGCGGTAGCGGTACTGGCCGTGGTCCTCGAGGGCGTCGGCGGTGGGGGCCGCGAAGGCGGCCTCGTGGCGGGTGAGGAGGTCTGCAGTGAGCTCCGCGTAGCCGATGCCGCCGATACGGGAGGGGGTGCCGGGGAAGCAGTCGTTGATGACCTCGTCGGCGACCCCGACGGCCTCGAAGATCTGGGCGCCGCGGTAGGAGCCCATGACCGAGATGCCCATCTTGGCGATGATCTTGAGCAGCCCCTTGTAGATAGTCTGGCGGAAGTTCTCGAGCACCTGGCTGGCGGTGCGCTCGCCGAAGTCGCCGGCCTTGTGGAGGTCGAGGAGCGACTCGAAGGCGAGGTAGGGGTTGATGGCGCTGGCGCCGAAGCCGACGAGGGTTGCGAAGTGGTGCACGTCGCGCGGCTCGGCGGTCTCGGCCAGGATGGAGCAGCGGAGCCGCTTGCCCGCGCGGAGGAGGTGGCTGTTGACCGCGCCGACCGCGAGCAGGATGGGGAGCGCAGCCTGGGAGGCGTTGGCGCCGCGGTCGGAGAGGACGATGAGCTCGCCGCCCTGGTCGGTGAAGCGCTCGACCTCGTCGGCCAGGTCGCGGAGTCGCTGGCGGAGACCTGCCTGGCCCTGCCTGACCTCGAAGAGGGTGGAGAAGGTGCGCATGCGGGTGGGGCCGCAGAGGGTGCGGAGGGCGCGGAGGCCGGCGTCGGAGATGACGGGGCCGGCAGCGCGGTACTGGCGCGCGTGGGCCGGTGAGGCCTCGAGCCAGGAGTGGCGTCGGCCCATGGTGACGGCGAGCGACATCACCGATGCTTCGCGGATGGAGTCGATGGGCGGGTTGGTGACCTGGGCGAACCGCTGCTTGAAGTAGGCGGAGAGGGGTCGCGGCTGGCGTGAGAGGACGGCGATGGGGGTGTCGTCGCCCATGGAGCCGACCGGCTCGTTGCCTTCGCCCATGGGGGAGAGGATGAACTTGAGCTCTTCGGAGCTGTAGCCGGCGGCCTGCTGCCGGGCGCGGAGCTCGTCGGGAGTGGTTGCGAGGAGGTTCAGGTCGGGTGCGGGGGGCAGCTCGTCGAGCGAGATGAGGTTGTCTGCGACCCAGTCGCGGTAGGGCTCTGCGGCGGCCAGCTTCTGCTTGAGCTCAGCGTTGTGGAGCAGGCGGCCGGTGGTGAAGTCGACGGCGATCATCTGGCCCGGGCCAAGGCGGCCCCGTTCGACGATCTGGTCGTCCTCGATG
>CAIWGR010000493.1 GCA_903912275.1 uncultured delta proteobacterium | reverse complement strand
CGCCCCAGGAGAGGTCGATGATACGGCCGGCGACGAAGGGGCCACGGTCGTTGATGCGGACGATGGTCCAGGCCTTGGTGTCGGTGCGCGTCACCATGACCCATGTGCCGAAAGGCAGGGTCTTATGGGCGGCCGTGAATGCGTACATGTTGAAGGGTTCGCCGCTCGAGGTGGGGTTGTCTTGGAGGGCGGCGCCGTACCAGGAGGCCTTGCCGCGGGGGGCATCGAGCCGGTCGGTCGCGGGGCCGTTTACCTCGAAGCCGCTCGGGTCGGGCGGCGTGTCGATCAGCGCACCGTCGTAGCTGGCGCGAACGCCGCAGGCCGACAGCGCGAGGGTAACCGTGAAAGCGGCGAGGAGGAGGCGGAGGTGGCGCATGGTGGTTCTGGCGTGGAGGTGGTTCTGCTTGACGGAGGAGCGAAGGTCGCGCCAAGCAGCGGCGCGATGCACCCTACCCTGCCACGCGCCGTTCGCGAAAAACTCAGCCACCGGGCAGCCGAACTCGGCTTCGCGCGGGCCGGCTTTGTGAGAGCAGCTCCATCGCCGCGGGGCGCCGTGCTCGACCGCTGGCTGGAGGCCGGCATGCAGGGCGAGATGGGCTGGATGGAGCAACACGCTGCGATCCGCAAAGATGCCAGCCTGATCGAGCCGTGGGCCCGCTCGGTGATGGTGCTCGCGGTGCCCTACGCCCTCCCCCGCGCCGCCGACCCGGTCATCAGCCACTATGCGCAGGGCGACGACTATCACGACCAGATCCGGCTCCGCCTCCGGGCCCTCGGTGCCTTCGCAGAGGCCGAGCTCGGCGCCCGCTTCCGACCCGCGGTCGACTCCGCGCCGCTGTGGGAGCGCGACCTCGCCGAACGGGCCGGACTGGGCTGGCTCGGCAAGAGCGGCATGGTGCTCCACCCCGACCTTGGCAGCGCCTTCTTCCTCGCCTCGCTCGTGCTCGACGCGGAGCTCGAGGAGGAGGCCGCGCCGCAACCCGATCGCTGCGGGAGCTGCACCCGCTGCATGACCGCCTGCCCCACCGGAGCCATCGTCGCGCCGGGCGTGGTCGATGCCCGCCGCTGCATCGCCTATCTGACCATCGAACTGCGGGGCCCGATTCCGCGCCCGCTGCGGCCGGCGATTGGGCACAGGCTCTTTGGCTGCGACATCTGCCAGACGGTCTGCCCCTGGAACCTGCGCTGGGAGCGGGCCGACTCCTGGCCCGAACTTGCGCCCCGCGCGGAGGTGGCCGAGCTCACGGCGCGGGAGCTCTGCACGATGACGCAGGAGGACTTCTCGCTCCGCTTCCGCGGCTCACCGCTCAAGCGGACGAAGCGGTCTGGACTGGTGCGAAACGCCGCGGTGGTGCTGGGCAACTCGGGCGATCGCGGCAACCTTGCGCTCCTCGGCGAGACGCTGCACAAACACGACGAACCGCTGGTGCGCGGGCATGCTGCTTGGGCCATCGGACGGCTCGGCGGAGGCTCCGCTGCGATGCTGCTTGAGCGGGCCCGCGCCATGGAAGAGGACCTCTATGTTCGAGACGAGATCGCAGCTGCGGAGGCAAGCCGATGAGCGCCCATGAGCCCACCGTCATCCGTCCCGCAGCGCCCTCTCCGCTCGTCGTTTCGGTGCCCCACGCAGGGACGCTCATCCCCGAGGCAGAGCTGCATCGCTACGCGCTCTCGACTGCGACGCTCGCTGCAGATGTAGACCTCTTTGTCGACCGCCTCTACGCGGCCGCGCCGGCGCTCGGCGCAACGCTGATCAGCACGCAGGTGAGCCGGTTCGTCGTCGACCTGAACCGGTTCGAAGACGACCTCTGCCCGAGCGTCGTGCTGGGCGCAACGCGCAACACGGCGGCCGGCTACTACGGCAATCGCGGGGTCATCTGGGGGGTCTCCACGCGGGGCGAATCGATCTACCGGATGCCACTCCCGCGCGAGGTCCACGCAGACCGGATTGAGGCCTTCTACGCCCCCTACCATGCGCGCTTGGCAGAGGAGCTGGAGCGGGCGCGGGCGACATTCGGCTTTGCGATCCTGCTCGACGCCCACAGCATGCCGTCGGTCGCGAAGGCGGCCCACACAGATGCGGGAGAGCGGCGCGCCGACATCGTTCCGGGCGATGTGATGGGTGTCTCCTGCGCGCCGGCGCTTACCCGCTGCGTGGTGGACTTCTGGCAGGAGCAGGGGCGGACGGTGGCACTCAACAAGCCCTACCGCGGAGGCGCCATCACGCGGCGCTACGGACGGCCCGCGCAGGGCCTTCACGCCATCCAGCTGGAGCTCAACCGGGGGCTCTACATGGACGAGGTTGCCTGCGCGCCGAGCGACGGCTTTGCGCAGCTGGCCGATGCCTGCTCGGCGCTGGTCGAGCGGCTCGTCGGCTTTCGACCACAGTAGGCGCCGCGATGCTTCTATGATCGGGGGGAGTTTGCTAGCGCACATTGCCGTCCCACCTCTACCTGCCTGCAAGGTTTGCCCATGGATCGTATCTCCTCGCGGTT
>CAIWGR010000492.1 GCA_903912275.1 uncultured delta proteobacterium | reverse complement strand
CGGTGCGGATGTCCACCCCGTACTCGAGGATGTTCTGGTGGAGGTTCTGCAGGCTCTCGATGTTCTCGTCGAGCTGTCGCGCCTGGCTGTCGGCCACGAACACGACGCCGTCCGCCCCCTTCATGATCAGACGCCGCGACGCTGAGTAGAAGAGCTGCCCAGGCACCGTGTAGAGGTGGAGACGCGTCTTGAAGCCCCGGATCGGCGGCAGGCTCAACGGCAAGAAGTCGAAGAACAGCGTCCGCTCCGCCTTCGTCTCCAAGCTGATCAGCTTGCCGCGGGCGTCGGGGTTGGTCGAGCCGTAGATGAACTTGATGTTGGTCGTCTTCCCGCAGAGTCCCGGTCCGTAGTAGACGATCTTCAGGATGATTTCTCGGCTGGAGTAGTTGATGAAGGACATGGTTCCTCGTTCGTCGCTGCGGTCGGTTCAGGGGCGGGGCGCGGGCGGCCTGCTTAGAATCCGTCTCCGAAGAGGTTATCGATATCGTCGTCGGTGATCTCATCGAACAGTCCGGCACCCTTCGGGGCAGGAAGCCGGCGCCGGTCCTCCATCGCAACGAAGGCCTCCAAGAGCCGCTCCGTTGTCTTCTTCACCCGCAGCCGCACCAGACCGAGGCTGGAGCGCTGATCGAAGATGACCGTCAGGATGAAGTCTTCGCCCGCCAACGAGATGTGCAGGTGGTCCCGCTTGCCCTCGTGGAAGTGCACCGGAAACTCGGGCTCACCGAGCAGCTTCGCCAGGCTCGATGTGGCGGCCGTCGTACCGGCGACCAGGCTCGCGAGACTGGTGACATCAATCTCTGCAATCTCGCCAATCGAGACGATGACCTGGCCGTTCCGGTCGAGCAGGAAGATGGCCTTCGCCAACGCCTCGCGGAGCAGCCTCTGACAGATATCTGCGAGCTGCTTCTGCTCGTCTTCGTAGATGACACTCTGAGCGTTCATGGGGTAGCTCGCGGCTGTAAGACAGGCTTCTTCAGATCTGCGTCTAGCCGACTCCACGGCGAGGTTGCAACCAACCAGCCGCCCGAATCGGCATCAACTCATGGTCTGGCGGCCGGTGAGCGCCCGTCCCAGCGTCGCCCGATCGGCGTATTCGAGCTCGCCGCCGATCGGAATGCCACTGGCGATGCGCGAGACCTTCACGCCGACCACGCCGAGGATGTTTCGGATGTAGACGGCGGTCGCCTCACCCTCCACGCTCGGATTGGTCGCGACCACCACCTCGGTGACGGGCTCGATGCCAATGCGGCGAACCAGGCTCGCGAGGTTGAGTGCGTCGGGACCTACCCCATCGAGCGGCCGGAGCAGCCCGTTCAGCACATGATAGGTTCCTCGGAACTCGCCCGTCCGCTCGAGCGCCACCACATCCGATGGCCCCTCCACGACGCAGATCATGGAGCGGTCGCGGGTCGTCGATGCGCAGATGCGGCAGGGGTCGGCCTCGGTCACATTGCCGCAGCAGCTGCAGCGACGAACCTTCGTCTTGACCCCGATCAGCGCCTCCGCCAGCGCCTCGGGCAGGTCGGGCGGACCCGACAGAAAGAAGAAGGCCAGACGCGTGGCAGTGCGCTCCCCAATGCCCGGCAGACGACTGAGCTGGGTAACCAGCGCGCCGATGGCGTCGCCGGCCTGGCTCATCCGAAGAGGCCGCCAAGATTGAGGCCGCCCGTCAGCTTGCCAACCTCGGCCTCGACGATCGACTGCGAACTCTCCAGTGCCTGGTTGATGGCGATGGTCACAAGGTCCTGCAGCGAGTCGACATCGTTCGGGTCAACCACCTCCTTGGAGATGGTGATGCGCAGAAGCTGCTGCTTGCCGTTGACCACTGCAACCACGACGCCACCGCCGGCCGAGGCCGAGAACTCGCGATCGTTCAGCTCCTCCTGGAGCTTGCCGATCTGCTGCTGGAGGCGCTGCGCCTGCTTCATCATTCCGCCGATTCCTGCCTGCTTGCTCATGGTGCGTCCTGTTCCGGTCGATCTTGAATCCGAATCTCGAGTCGGCCCTGTGGCCAGGCCCCGAGAAGGAGTTGGGTGGATAGGTGATTGCGGACGTTGTCCGCAAGCATCGTCTTGCGTGAAAGTGCCTCAGCCTCTTCGAGCAGGATGACCGAGATGCCGCCCGTCCGCTCTTCGTCGCTCACTGCTGTCGTGACCTCCCAGCGGACGCTCACGGGCCCTCCCGCAAGGTCGATGCAGGCCTGCTCAATGAGGGCGCGGTCTGGCGACTTCACCACCGTCTGCATGTGCGGAGGATAGGCCAACCGGAGCTCTCCAGCCGGTCCAGGTACGAAGAGCGCGAGCGCCATCATCTGGCCCAGGCGGGTATCGCGCGCACGGACGGTGGCCACCCAGCCGCGCCACTGCTCTGCGCCAAACGCGGCGGGCAGGGATGGCTCGTCCCATGGCGCATGATCGGGCTCAGGGAACGCGTCGTCCGGGGACTCCGCCTGTGAAGCAACCGGCAGCGGTGGTGCCTCCGGCGGAGCCTCAATCAGACGGCTGTGGAGCAGCTCCGGCGCTTCGATGGCCGGCGCTGCAATCTCGAGCGCCGCGATAGCGGGCACTGGGACCGGCGGCGCCGCGTCGGGCGGAGTGATAAGTCGGCTGTGCTCGGCAGCCTCGATGGCCGGCGCTGCCTTGGCGATGGGGGCAGGGGGCGCAGCAGGCATGGCTGTCGGCACAACGGCTGGAGCCATGGGCGGAGCGGGCGGCCGAATGACCGGGCCCTCGATGTGGCGCGCGACGGGCCGCGGAGGCGGCTCGGACGGTGGGACGGGCGCAGTGGGGCGCGTGGGGCCAGGGCCGCCAGAGTTGCCGGACGGCGGCGAACGGTGGCCGCCGGCCAGCGCCTCGAAGCGGGCGATGAGCTCCTCTGCCCGTACGACAGGCTCCATCGCGCAGAGGCGAATGAGGGCCATCTCGAGAAGCAGCTTGGGGAAGAGCGAGCGGGTGATGGCCTCGCTGCTCTGCACGAGCT
>CAIWGR010000491.1 GCA_903912275.1 uncultured delta proteobacterium | reverse complement strand
GGCGACAGCCGCTCCATCCAGCCGACCAGCTGCCGGAAGAGCCAGGGCCCGACCAGCGCGCCGACGAGCACAAAGCCGGCCGTCGCAACCACCGGTCGGAGCCAGCCTCCACCATCCACGCTGCTTCCCATCGAGAGCGCCACCCAGGCCAGCATGTCGACCAGCATCGCCACCGAAAGGATCAGCTGGCTCACATCGCGGCGGGTCGCACGCAGCTCCAGCAGCACCTTGGCGATGACAGGGACCGAGGCAATCGCCGTCGCCACACCCATCAGCACCGCAAACGAGAGGGGAGTTGCCGCTGCACCATGCAGACCCTGCGGCAGCAGCAGCCCAAGGCCGGCGCCCGCCACAAACGGCAGCAGAAACGCACTTACGCCGATGAGCAGCACCGCCCGACGACGCCGAAGCACCAGCTCCAGATCGGTCTCCAGACCCGCGACCACCAGCAGCAGCGCCAGACCGACCGCACCCAGCACACGCAACGACCCCGCACCACCCGCGCCCTCACACCAACGCCACCAGGCCGGCCAGACCGCACCCAAGGCGCTCGGTCCCAGCACAATCCCGGCCACCAGCTCTCCCACCACCGCAGGCGCGCCAAGACGCACAGCCACCCAGCCGAAGGTACGGGCCAGCAACAGCAGCAGCCCTAGCAGCAGCATCATCTGTGGCGCCTGCTCCAAACGACCTCGTCCCTTCAAGAATTTCTAGGCCCGAGCGGTGGTTCCTACTAGCAGGCGGCGCATCGCCACAATCCCCATGACAGAGCGTCAGCCCTTGTCCGAACTGCCGACCAAACCGCTCTTCAGCCTCCATCGATCCGATGGAACGGTCGAGCACGGACTCTCCGCGCAGGAGCTCTCCAACCGCATCCTCAGCGGCGACGTTACCGAGATCGACTTCATCTCCGCGGCCGGCGGTGGACCTCGTCCCTTCTGGCAGTTCCGCGAGTTTGCGCCGCTCTCCACCCGCGTGCGAAAGCCGAGCTCGCCCCGTAACCTGGTACAGCCCTCCGCCGCTGTCGCGACCGCGCTTCACTCCGCCGCGGCGCGACCGGCCATCTCGCTCGGCTCCGTCTCGCGCGTAGCGCCGGCGATCGCCCAGCCCTCCTCCGGCGCTGCCGCCGCGCAACCCCGAACCTCCAGCAACCCGCGCATCAGCGCAAAGCCGGCGCGGCTCTTGGCAGACAACCTCCTCAAACTCAGGCCGCCGCAGTTCCGGGCACGCCTCCTCGACTGCTCGCTCCCAGACATCGTCGGCGCCGGCATCGACGAGACCCCCGAGGCCATCGCCAACGCCGCGAATGCGCGCATCGTGCAGCTGCAGGAGCACTTCGGCCCCCGCCTCTTTTCCGACGACGACGCACCGGCTCTCGAAGAGGCAAAGCAGCTCATCACCCGCGCCGCTGCCGCCATGGTGATGAACGACCGCCGCGAGGCCATCCTCGAACGCGCCGAGAGCATGGGGCGCCTCCCCCTCTTCCGAGAGCTCGACGGCCTGATGCCGCCGCACGAGTTCGCGCAGGAGATCATCGCCCGACTCCTCCCGGCCGCACCGCGCACAGCGACCATCGAGGCCTTCCACCCCACCGACTCGCTCGTCCAAGCCCTCGAAACCGGCACGGCGGTCAGGCGCAACCTCACCGCGCCCGACCATGCCGCGCGACGGGGGAGCGGAAGCGAGATCAACCTCCCCGCACAGCGATCCACCGTCAGCAAGCTCGTCGCCGAACCAGGCCCCTGGGGCGTCGGCAACGCAGACACCGGCGCCCGCGCCGCCATGGGCCCCATGGTTGCCGTCTGGGTCATCGCAGTCGGGACAGTCCTACTCTCCGATTGGGGGCGCTTCGAGCACCAGCTCGGCCTGCTCGACCCCATGAACTTCGTCCGGCTCCTGCTGCTCGTCGGCGCTACCGTGCTGGCCACCCACTTCCTCCGCAACGAGCCTCTCGCTCGCCTCGGCTTTACGCCAGCCCGCGGATGGCACTGGGCGATTCCACTCGTCGGTCTCGTCTCGGGCTACCTCGTCTCCGAGCTCTGGTCCTTCTCCTACGACCGTACCGCCGGCATCGGCGCCATTGTCATGATCGCGGCCTTCCGGGCCATCGGCGAAGGCCTCTTCTTCGAGGGCCATGTCGCCCGCACGATGTTTGTCGAGGCGCGCAACCCCATCGTCGGCATGCTGCTCGCCGCCGGCGGCGGCGCCGCCTACATGGCCAGCTTCTTCGATGTGCTGCGCTCCGACACGCCCATCACACCGGCCATCATCGGCCTCTGGTTCCTCTTCGTCGGACTGCCCGCCGCGCTCTCCATGTATGTGAGTCGCTCGGTCTGGGTCCCCATCGGATTCCGCTTCTTTGTCATCATCGCGCTCTACCTCATGCAGAGCGGTACAACGACCTAGGCGCGACGGCGGCGGCGGAGCAGCAGCCCGCCCATCGCGAAGAGACCGGGGAGCGTCATCCAGCTTCCGCCGGCGCTGCAGCCGCTCTGGGGCGTCCGGGCGCTCACCGTCACGACCGAGCCAAAGCCCGGCGCATCGCTCTCGCTGCCCGAGGCCGTCGTATCATCCGAAGCATCGCCACCGGTGCCGCCGGCGTCGGCCGTACCCGTATCCACGCTGCCCGTGTCCACGCTGCCCGTGTCCACACTGCCCGTGTCCACACTGCCCGTATCCACGCTGCCCGTGTCGGTGGTGCCGGTGTCCATCGAACCCGTATCCGTCGTGCCGGCATCCGTGCCGCCACCGTTCACACAGACGCCGCCGGCACCACAGATCTCGCCCGGGCGGCAGTTGTAGATGTCGGCCGCAGGATCGTCGCAGTCCGTATCCCACGCGCCGCAGTTGCAGTCGCAGCCGTCGCCGCCGCCATAGTTCGCCGCAGGGCAGCGCCAACCCGCAGGAAGCGTTGCTCCGCACTCGCTCGGGCAGCTCGGAAGGTCCGTTGGGTCGCAGACACCATTGCCGCAGGTGCTGGCGCAGTCGGTGGCGCAACCGGCCGCTGTCTCGTCCGCGCTGCAGAAGCCGTCGCCGCAGATGGAGCTGGTGCCGCAGAGGCGGGCGCTCGCATAGCCCGTACCGCAGAGGTCCTGCACCGCATTGAAGGCGTAGGTGATTCCCTCGCCCGAAACACCGGTCTCCGACAGCACATTCACCGTCGCGCAACCGCCGCGGTAGTTGTAGTCCGTGTCGCCGTTCACGAGGATGCCGACCACCTTGCGATTGATATCGAAGACGCCCGAGCCCGAGTTACCGCCGAACGAGTCAGTCGTGGCGCGGAAGGCCTCCAGTGAAGCCGTCGAAGCATCGAGCACGTTGCCGCCGTTGTCGATCTTGGCCGGCAGGCCGCTGCCGAAGCCGATGATGGTCACAGGGTCGCCTACACGCAGTGCCACGCGCTGCTTCTCAATGTCGGCAGGCGTGTGCCGCGGCGCGGCGGAGCGGTCGATGCGGATGATCGAATAGTCCAGATCGCTGCTCCGCGTCGGCTCCTGATGCACCATCAGCTGCGCGCACTCGTAGACATCCGTCGCCTCGATGGTTGCCAGCGCCGTCGCCGACTCCATGTAGTAGTTGAAGACCCAGACCGTGCTCGCACAGTCCGAAGCGTTCGTTACGCAGTGACCAGCCGTCAGGATCAGGTCATCATCGATCAGCGTACCCGAGCAGCTCGCAGCAGAGAGTTGGTCGTAGAACCGCTCCGTCCGGCACAGGCCATAGCTCCGGCCCAGCGTGTCGGCATTCAGCGCGTAGGTGCCATCGCTGTTCCGCTGCACGGTCGCAGGGTCCATCATCGCTGCGATCGACTGGGTCGTCAGGTCGCGCAGCGCCAGGTCGGGGTGCTCATACCAGTCCTTGCGGTCGTCGGTGCCGTAGACAACCTCGCCGGGGGAGCTCCGAAGCGCCGCAGCCTCGGCCGCCTTTGGACCGCTCGGCGCCGCCAGTTCACCGGTCGGCTCGCACGCAGCGGCGCCGGTAACCAGGAACAGACCCAACCAAAACGCGCGCGCCGTATGCATGTCGTATTCTCGCAGCAGGTGCGGCTTCATCGCCGCGAAGGATTTATGCTAACGCGTGGACATTCTCTCGGCAAGAAGGGACCAATGCAGCAGACCACTCCTCTCCGCTTTCTCGCGCTCGGCGACTCCTACACCGTCGGCGAGGGGATCTTTCCCGAAGAGTCCTGGCCCTACCTCCTCGCACAGCGGCTCACCTCCTCCGGCTTCCCCTGCAGCCCGCCCGAGGTCATCGCCAAGACCGGCTGGTCCTCCGACGAGCTCCTCGCCGCCATCGAAGCTGCCAACCCGCAGGGGCCCTACGACATCGTCACCATCATGATCGGCGTGAACAACCAGTACCGCGGCCGTCACCGTGACACCATGCTTGACGACCTGCACAAACTCGTCGACCTCGCCGTCGCCCTCGCAGAGGGGAAGCTTGAGCGCGTTTACGTCATCTCCATCCCCGACTGGGGCTGCAGTCCCTTCGGACAGACCAAGAACCCCCGCCTCATCCGACGCCAAATCGACCGCTACAATCAGTTCATCAGGGTCGAGACACGGCATCACATCTCTGCCTACATCGACGTGACGAAGCTCTCACGGCTCGCAACGCGCACGCCGCAGCTCAACGCCGCCGACCACCTCCACCCTTCGGGCGCCATGCACCACCTCTGGATGGAGCGCATCGCAACGGCAATCTTGGAAGACCTCCGCTGGGTCGACCCGACTACTTCGGAAGAGACTTGAGCACCGCGTCGAAGGCCTGTGCGGCCTCGGCGCAGCTCTGATAGCGGTTCGCCGCCTTCTTCTCGATCAGCTTGAGGATGACCGCCTCGAGGTTCTCCGGCAGCGAGGGCACGATGGAGCGCGGCGGCGTCGGCTGCTCGTTGAGGTGCTTCATCAGCAGCGGGAGCAGCTCGGGGTGCTCGAAGGGCAGCTTGCCCGTGAACATCTGGTAGGCGGTGATGCCAAGCGCGTAGACGTCGGTCGAGTGGGTGACCGACGAGAAGCCACTGATCTGCTCCGGCGACATGTAGTCCGGCGTACCGGCGATCATGTTGCCAACGGTCATGCCCGGGCTCTCCTGCCGCTTGGCGATGCCGAAGTCCATGACCTTGATGGCGCCATCGTTGCAGACGAAGATGTTGTGCGGCTTGATGTCGCGATGGACAACGCCCCGCTGGTGGGCTGCCTCCAGACCACGACAGGCCTGAATCATCCAGTTGAGCCCCTGACGCAGCTCCATGGGCTTGCCCATGTAGTGGTTAAGGTCGTTGCCCTCGAGCAGCTCCATCGAGATGAACCGGTACCCCAGGAAGGTGCCGATGTCGTAGAGCCGGATGATGTTCGGATGGCTCAGCTTGCGCGAGAGCGTGAGCTCCTGCTTGAAGCGGGCGACCATGTTCTCGTCTTCCATCGTCTGGGTGAAGACCTTGATGGCCACCCGCTCGTCGAGCTCGAGGTCGTGAGCACGAAAGACCGAGGCCATGCCGCCCTCGCCGAGCTTCTTCTCGAGCTTGTAGCGAGCGCCCAGCATCGACCCTTCGACGAGCCCCTTCCAATCGGCCGGAGGCGTGATGGGCGCGGAGCCGGACGACATGTCCTGGCGCACCACCGGGAAGTCGCTCGTTGGTCCAGCCTCGGCAAGGCGTGCCCCCGTAGGAGGGAGCGCGGGCGCCGGGATCGACGGAACACTGCCGGAAGGCCGCGCCATGGGCGACGGCGTCGCAGGCAGCGAGGGCAGACCCGGAAGCTCAGGCAGATCGGGCAGGTTCCGCTCAAAGTAGCCGGCCCGCTTCACGTCCGACTCGCCCGACCGGAAGGCCTGATCCTCCCGCAGAATCTTGTCGTAGACCATGGCAGAGCCGCGCGCATCGCGGTCAATCTGCTCCACCCGGTCGCGCGTATCTTTGTAGTTGGGCGCAACCTCCAGCAGCTTGCCGAAGGCGTCGCGCGCGTTCTCCACAAAGTCGTGACGCTGGTAGAGCCTGCCGAGCTCGTAGAAGGCCTCGGCCTCCCGGTTGCTCGTCGGCGGTTGGCGCAAGAAGCTCGAGAGGAAGTTCTCCAGCACAAAGTCGAGAGCGTTCAGGCCGGAGGCCATCTTGATGGCCTGCATCGAGGCCTCGCGGTAGCGGGCGTCGTCGCGAGGGACGCGGCAGAACTGGTCGAGCGCCTTGCCCGTATCACCGAGCTCGAGGTAGCAGAGCGCGCTCTCGAAGGGCATCGCACCATCGGAGAAGAGCTTGGCAGCCTGCTCCGGCATCTTCAGCATGCGGGCCATCCGGGCCGCAGAGCCGAGCTGCCGCAGCTGAATGTAGGCTTCCATCGCGAGCTGGAATTTGCCCTCCGCCTCCAACCGCTTTGCCCCGTCCAGGTTCATCACCCCCAGCGCTCGGCTCGCCGTCACAGGCGCCGCCAAAGGCGCAAACTGCGCGCCCGAGCCCTTCTTGCGGAAGTCCGCCTGCAGCTGCTGCGCCCGTACCGAGTCGCCCATCTTCGTCAGGAACTCCACCGCACGAGGCACCTCACCCAGCATCACCATGATGTCGATGGCCAGCTCGGCGTTCTTCCCACGTGAAAAGCAGATCGCCGCCTTCAGCAGCCGACGCTTCCCCTCCGGAGGCAGCGCATCCACCGCCCGCTGGTCCACCTTGCCCTGCACCACCAGAAGCCGCAGGCTCTGCAGCAGCAGGCCACCGGCCTCGTCTTCCCGCTTGGTATTCAGCAGCAGGCGGGCCGCCTCTTCCACTGCGCCCGCCCGCTTGAAGGCCTCGAGCGCCGGCTCAATCTGGCCGCGCGCCTCCATCTGCTTCGCGGTCTCGATGAGCTTCTGTGTATCCTGCGTCGACATCTCGGCTGTTAGTCCTCTGCAATGTCGAGCGTCATCTGACGCAGGTGCTCCGGATCCTTGGCGATCCGAAGCCCATCTTCAACCGTAATGATTCCCTGCCTCATATAATTGAGCAGACAGGTGTCCAGACTGATCATCCCCGTGCCTGCGTTTTCCGACGACTGGAGCAGACCATCAATCTGGTGCACCTTCCCTTCGCGGATCATATGTGAAACCGCAAAACTCTGGAGCAGAATCTCCAGCACGGCCACCCGGCCCTCGCCGCTCGACCGCTTCACAAGGTGCTGCGCCACAATGCCGCGCAGCAGAACAGACAGAATGCCCCGCACCTGCTCGCGCGCCTCCTCGGGCGCCGCGTCAATGATCCGGTCGATGGCTGTCGCGGCAGAGTTGGTGTGCAGCGTGCCGAAGACCAGCACGCCCGTCTCCGCCGCCGAGAGCGCCAGCTGGATCGTCTCCAGGTCGCGCATCTCACCCACCACAATCACGTCCGGCGACTCGCGCAGCGCCGACCGCAGCGCCGCCGAAAAGGACTCCGCGTGGATGCCCACCTGACGCTGCGTCACCAGCGATCGCATCGGCAAATGGATGAACTCGATCGGATCCTCGATCGTGATGATGTGGCGCGGCTGAACCCGGTTGATCTCACTCACAATCGCAGCCAGCGTCGTCGTCTTGCCCGCGCCGGTCGGACCGGTGACCAGAACGAGCCCGTTGGCGATCTCGGTCAGCTTCTTCACCGAAGGCGGCAACCCAAGGTCAGCCACCGAAGGAATGGTGTCGGGGATGATCCGGAAGACCGCGCCCATGCCGCGCGCCTGCTGGAAGTAGTTGGCCCGGAACCGTCCGATGCCCTCCAGCGCGTAGACGAAGTCGAACTCGTTCTGCGCCGCAAAGCGGGTGCGCTGCTCCGGCGTCAGGATCTCAAGCAGGAAGCGGCGGGTCTCCGTCTCCGACATGGTGCGGAAGGGGAGACGGAGCAGATCGCCATCGTGACGGATCGTCGGAACCGTGCCGGCCGAGAAGTGAAGATCGCTGGCCGCCTGCTCCACGACGAGCCGCAAAAAGGAGTCGAGGCGTGCCATACTACCCCTTCAGCGCTGGTGTGGAGGAGCTGGTGCCGCCGGCATCGTTCAGCGGATTGAGGGCCGAGGCCGCGGGACGGGAGCCTGTCTCGTGCTCCACGACCACCGCCTCGAACTCCTTCTTGTTCACCGACCGCATGTAGGCCTCCTCCGACGAGATCAGCCCCGACTTGAAGAGCCGGACAAGCTCGTTGTCCATGCTCTGCATGCCAATCTCCCGCGAGGTCGCGACCACGTTGGGGATCTGGTAGGTTTTGCCCTTCCGGATCAGGTTGGCGACCGGCTCGTTGTTCAGCATCACCTCGAGCGCCAGGACGCGGCCCGACTGGTCCCGCTTGGGGATCAGGTACTGACAGACCACCGCCCGGAGCGAGTTTGCCAGAATCGAACGCACCTGCGGCTGCTGACCGGCGGGGAAGGCATTGATGAGCCGATCGACGCTCGTGTCGGCCGTCGCCGTGTGCACGGTCCCAAAGACAAGGTGGCCCGTCTCAGCCGCCGTGATGGCGAACTGGATGGTGGTCAGGTCGCGCATCTCGCCGACCAGGATGACATCGGGGTCTTCGCGCAGCGTCGCCCGGAGCGCGTTCGGGAAGGTGTGCGAGTGGGTGCCGATCTCCCGCTGGTTGATCATGCACTGCTTGGGCGTGTGGAGCACCTCGATGGGGTCCTCCAGCGTGATGATATGCTTGGGGTGGGTCCGGTTGATGTAGTCGATGATCGCAGCCAGCGTCGTCGACTTGCCGGAGCCCGTCGGGCCGCCCACCAACACCAGGCCGTTCTTGAGATCTCCGAACTTGGTCACCACTTCGGGCAGCCCCAGCGACTCCATCGCCAGGATCTCGTTCTTGACCACCCGGAAGACCGCCGACAGGCCGCCGTTGCTCCGGAAGACATTGACGCGGAAACGGAGCGCCTCGCTCTTCACCTCGTGCGAGAAGTCGACGTCTCGAAGATTCGAGAGCGACTCGCGCTGCGCCGCCGTCAACTGAGGCAGCAGGAGCGCCTCGATCTGCTCGTTCGACAGCACATTGTTGGCCAGCGGGATCATCTCGCCGAGCCGCTTGATGTAGGGCTTGTTGCCCGAGGTCAGCATCAGGTCGTCGCCACCCGCCTTGGCCGTCGCATAGAGCAGCCGGTCGAGCGTGGAGAGCGAGCGAACCACCGTCTGTGCGCCGTCACGGAGCTGCGAGGTGAGGTTCCACTTCTGCACCATGTCGAGCGCGATGTTCCGGATCTTGAGGTCGGAGTGGTGAACCATCTCCAGCACCCGCGGCACCTGCGACGCGTCGTTCAGCTGCTCGAGCGCGTTGAGCGCGGCCACCACCACATCGGTGTCTTCCACGTCGAGCAGCCCCGCGATCGCCGCCACCGCGGTCGAATCGGCAATCGAGAGCAGCGAGGCGATCGCCGTCAGCCGGAGCTCCGGCTGCTGGTTCATGATCTCGATGATGTAGGGCACCGAGCGGGCATCGCGCAGCACCCCGATTGCCTCCAGCGCCCGCTCACGCACCCACCAGTCGGTGTCGCTCGTCGCAGCGCGGACCAACGCGCCCAGCGAGTTCGGATCGGCCAGCCGCATCAGCATCTCGATGCCATACCGACGCACCACGTCGGAGCCGTCCGTCAGGAAGCCCACAACATGCCGCGTCAGCGAAGTGCCAGCCATCTCGACCAGCGCGTCCGTGATTCGCTCACGCACCCACCAGTCCTCGTCGCGGAGGAAGCGCAGCAGCTGCGGCCAGAGCCGGCCGTCGGTGTCGCCCACCTTCTTCGCAAGGTCGGCCGCAATGCGCTTGACCTCCACATCTCGGCTCCGGAGCAGCCAGAGGATGGTCCGCGACACCTCGAAACGGCCCGCCTTCGCAAGCGACTGCAGTACCTCTGCAGAACGCAGGCGCACATTGATCTGCTTGTGGTTGAGCGCCTCCGCCAGCAGCGGGAGCACATCCTCGGTGCCGATGTTCTCCAGCGCGTCGAGCACTGCCAAACGCACCGATCTCGGGCCGTAGCCGAACTGCTCCCGCATCAGGCCGATCACGCGCAGCGAGGTATACCGACCCATCGCGCGCAGCGTCACCTTGACCGTCGACACCGGCGCGTTCGACAGCCGCGAACCCACATAGGCGATGAACTCCTCCTCCTCGGCGACGCGGCCAAAGGCGCTGATCGCCTCGTGCTTCACCTGCTCGATGGGGTCCTCGAGCACCTGGTTGAGCGCGTCGAGCGCCCCGGGCCGGTTCTTCGACACAAGCTCGTTGTTGCCGAGATACTTGATGGCGTGGAGCTTCTCGTCCGTGGTGCCGACAGCCACACAGCCGTGCATCGCCGGGATCGCGTGGTATCCGGCAAGCACGACCAATGCATCCACCGCCTCGATCCGGCCAGGGAAGTCGGGCCGACCACACATGTCGACAAGCTGGCCGAAGAGCGTTTTGCCACCCACCTTGCCGGCAATGGCACCCGCGGCCTGACGGATGGAAGGGTCGACATCCTTGAAGAGCTGCACCAGCTCTCCGTGATAGGCCACATTGTTGCAGCGCTGGGCCGCATCGACGAGCGCCTTGCGGGCAGGCGGATCGGCCTGCTTCAGCGACCGGAGATAGTGAGGAAAGAGGTCGCGGTGCTTGGCGCTCTCACCCAGCTTCTGGAAGACCGCACAGCGGAGCACATGGTGGCGACCTTCGCCCTGCGCCCGCTTCTCGAGCAGAATGCCGAGCAGGAACAGCATGTCCTGGGCGTCGGCTTCGCCCACCTGATGAACAAAGTTGTCCACCTCTGGCGGACCGGTCCACGCTGCAGCGCGAAAGTCGCGATGTAACTCCTTGCCTGACAGCATCACTTCATTCCGAGTCTGGGTGCAGGCCTCAAGGCTAGCGCAGCAGCGACGCTGCTGCAAAGCCTACTTCGTAGCGGGAACCGGCTCTCCTTGCGGGGCAGGAGCCGCCTCTCCTTTCGGGGCAGGAGCCGCCTCTCCTTTCGGGGCAGGAGCCGCCTCTCCTTTCGGGGCAGGAGCCGCCTCTCCTTTCGGGGCAGGAGCCGCCTCTTCGCAGCCCTTGGAGCGCGAG
>CAIWGR010000490.1 GCA_903912275.1 uncultured delta proteobacterium | reverse complement strand
TCTTCATCGACGAAATCCACACCATCGTCGGTGCCGGTTCGAGCCGCGAGTCGGGCCCCGACGCCAGCAACCTGATCAAGCCGGCGCTCGCCTCGGGCAAGCTCCGCTGCATCGGCAGCACCACCTTCAAGGAGTTCCGGACCATCTTTGAGCGGGACGGCGCCCTGTCGCGCCGCTTCCAGCGCATCGATGTCGAGGAGCCCTCGCTCGACGAGTGTGTGCTCATCCTCAAGGGGCTGCAGAAGACCTACGAGAAGTTCCACGGCGTGACCTACACCGACGAGGCCATCGTCGAATCGGTCCATCTCTCGGCCAAGCGCATCCACGACAAGAAGCTGCCGGACAAGGCGGTCGACCTGCTCGACGAGGCCGGCGCCCGCGCCCGGCTCCTCAACCTCAAGAACGCCGTCATCGGCCGCAAAGAGATTGAGGCCGTCGTCGCCCGCATCGCCCGCGTGCCGGAGCCCGAGGTCACCATCTCGGATCGCGAGCGGCTCGCCAACCTCGAGAACGACCTCCGCGGCGTCGTCTTCGGCCAGGACCCGGCCATCGCCGAGGTGGTTGCCGCCGTCCGGCTGGCCCGCGCAGGCATCGGCCACGCCGAGAAGCCGATGGGCAGCTTCATGTTCACCGGCCCCACCGGTGTCGGCAAGACCGAGGTGGCCCGCCAGCTCGCCAAGACGCTCGGCGTGGAGCTCATCCGCATCGACATGAGCGAGTACATGGAGCGCCACACCGTGAGCCGCCTCATCGGCGCCCCTCCGGGCTATGTGGGCCACGATGCCGGCGGCCTCCTCACCGAGGCCATCAACAAGAACCCCCACGCGGTGCTCCTGCTCGACGAGATTGAGAAGGCCCACCCCGACGTCTTCAACATCCTGCTGCAGGTCATGGACCACGGCAAGCTGACAGACAACCACGGCCGGGTCGCCAACTTCCGCGACATCCTGCTCATCATGACCAGCAACGTCGGAGCGCGTGAGCTCACCGAGGTCAAGATTGGCTTCGGCGGCGGAAAGACGGCGGCCGACGAGGGCAAAGCCTTCGAGCGTGCCTTCAGCCCCGAGTTCCGCAACCGGCTCGATGCCCGCATCCGCTTCGCGCCCCTCGAGCCCGCTATCATGGGCCGCGTGGTCGCCAAGTTCCTGGGCGAACTGCAACTGCAGCTCGTGGCAAAGAAGGTCACCCTCGAGGTCACCACGGCCGCGCAGGACTACCTCGGCGAGCTCGGCTACGACCGCTTCATGGGCGCCCGTCCGCTTGGCCGGGTCATCCGCGAGAAGATTCGCCTCCCGCTGAGCGAGCGCATCCTCTTCGGAGCGCTCGAGCATGGCGGCACGGCGGTGGTGGATCGCGACGGCGACACCTTCTCCTTCACCTGCACGGGCAACGTCGCGCCGGTCGAAGCGGTCGCGCCGCTGGTGCTCTCGCCCGAAGAGCCCGTCAAGCCCCGCGCCAAGCGCAAGGTCAAGAGCGCCCCGACGGAGTAGCCGCTAGGGGGCGACCGTCAGCAGGTTCAGCTCACACATCTCGTCTACGCTCCGCCAGCCGAAGGTGAGGTCGCGCGGCTCCAACCGCACACCCCGCACCAGCGGCTGGTTTGCGTAGGAGTTGTCGTATTCGCAGCGGAGCGAGATGCTGTCGCCCGGCTGCAGCATCAGCGGCTCTGAAGCGGGCCGGAAGAAGACCCGTTGCTCGAGGAAGCGCCAGCTCGGAATGGAGACGAGGCACTCCTCGCGACCATCTGCGCGACGCAGCGTGGCGTAGAAGGCGGTGCCGAAGATGTGCATGTGGGGGACGAGGCCGTAGACCGTCATCGGCTGCTCGATGGGTGTGACGCTGGCAGCGCTGCCTTCGGCGTCGCCCGCGGCAACGCGCAGCTCATCTGCGTTAACGGGAAGGATGTTGAGCGGCTGCGCCGCGGCCGCCTCGGCGGTCCAGAGGTCGAGCGCAGAGGTGATGGTAGGGATGGGCTCGCCCGCTGGCAGCGCCGCGATGTTGTAGTGCACCTGCAGCAGGAGCCGGTAACCGGCGGGGACGGGCACTGCGACGCCGGCCGGCAGCAGGTAGGGCTGCGCCATCTGGATGGCGGCGGCGACCGCCACCATGCTCATGCTGTCGCAGCTGTAGGCACCCGCGCCGGCAGCGGGCGTGGCGACGACCTGGTCTGCCGGAACCGCGAAGAGCACCAGGTGGTGGGCCAGTTCGGGGCGCGAGAGCTTGAAGGCCACGCCGCGGATGAGCGTCTCGGTGGCGAAGGCTGGGCCGATGGGGTGGCAGGCCGTCCGGTCGGTCAGCTCTTCGGGGATGGGCTGGTAGGCCTCTGCCGCGCTCAGCGAGAGGTCGGGCGGGCCCGGGTCGGGCAGGGCGGCCGTCTCCGGTGTCACAGGCTCGCTCGGTTCGCCGCCTGCAGCCCAGTCGGCCACCAGCGCCAGCTCTGCAGCCGTGAGCGACAGGTCGCCGTCGAAGGAGCCGCAGCTCGGATCGGGCATCCAAGGCGGCATCGTGCGGGCCGCGACCGCGCTGCCGATGGCGCTCCTGCGCTGCAAGACCTCGGCGTCGACGGTGTAGTCTCCGCGCCCCGTCCCGCCCGGCTGGTGGCAGCCGATGCATCGTGCATCGAGCAGCGCCCGCATCCCCGACGCAACCGCCGGAGCGGCATCCGCCCCGCTGCCCACATCGGCGGGTTCGGGGTTGGCGCCACTGTCGCCGCAGCCGACACTGCATAGCAGCGCAGCCATGGCAGCGGCAGGCAGCAGCCGCCTCATCGGAGGCCGAGCCCCTCAAGCAGCTGCATCGCAGCGGCGCGACCCATGCGCGACTGCCACGAGCGGGGCCGCCGGTAGCTCACCTCGTAGACCTCACGGTCCTTTACGCGACGCATGACCTCGTCGTCGCTGGTGGCGATGCGATCCACCAGCCCAAGCTCCACCGCCTGCGACGCAGCCCAGTGCTCGCCCGTAGCGATGAGCTCCGCCTTGGCGTTGGGTCGATTGCGGAGTACATGGGCCTGAAAGAGGGCGTGAATCTCGGCGAGCTGCTCGAGGAACTTCTCCCGTCCCTCGGGCTCGATTTTACCGAAGAGACTGACCGTCCGCTTGTGCTCGCCCGCCGTCATCTCCTCGTAGTCCACGCCGTACTTCTCCAGCAGCCGGTGCAGGTTGGGCACGCTCGCCACCACGCCGATGGAGCCGACGATGGCGAAGGGCGCCGCAACAACCTCGTCGCTCTCGCAGGCCATCATGTAGCCGCCGCTGGCAGCCACCTTGTCTACGCAGGCGACCACGCGGAGCTTGGCGGCACGGAGCCGCGCGAGCTGCGAAGCCGCCAGTCCGTAGCCATGCACCGTGCCGCCGGGGCTCTCGATGCGGAGCAGCACCTCGTCGCCCTCGCGGTGGCCCGCGATGACCGCGGAGACCGTCTCACGCAGCTCCTCCACCGCCGAGGCCTGCAGGTCGCCCTTGAAGTCGATGACGAAGGTAGCCGGCCGCCC